>VGTJ01000077.1 GCA_016874775.1 Deltaproteobacteria bacterium | reverse complement strand
AGCGCTCAATATCAAACCCGGTAAGTTTCATGGCGATTGGAACTATACGCTTCTTCCTCGCTCTTAATCGGTAACTTAATTCTTGCCCATGCCTTAACGGCGTGCCCGATCAACGGCACACGAACCACGGAGAATCCCACAACCACTAGGACCATTACATGTTTCAAGACCAACTGTCGATACGGGTACATTCTGCCCTCCTGCTTTAGGTGATAAGAATTCCACGGACCCCATAAGAACAAAGTGCTGTGTTTCGTCCGCGGGGCAACTCTCTCACTTTTACTACGCTTTTGGGATCCGCTAACCGACAGTTTTATTCTTCCCCCTTTTGGTGTAACGCAGACCCTGCACCAGTGATGCACTGCGACATTCAGCGTGTGTCGTCCTAAATCCGATTTAGCACTTGAGGGCTACAAAAATGTGACCGTAAAAGATGAAGTCGCGAGTCCGTTGTTCTCTGGCTATAATAATCACGGAGTGTTACTAAGCTTCTTTTTCGGCAAGACCAACTGAGGAAATCTCTGCCTGGCTGGCTTCAACGGGCGATGTCCTCTGACTCGTACCGTGAGCTGTGGGAAAATCAGGAGCGATATGCTACAGCACGTCCTCAGGTGCCGCGAAAAAATGTGGACGATATATATCCTGTTGTTTTTTTGTATGCTGACCGGAATCGGTGTGGTCTCTGCACGGGAACCAGAAACTCTTCGTGTGCGTCACGCATTTGCCAAGGTGCCAGAGGTTGCTGTGTACCTTGACCTCATTGGCGGTGATAGCCAGCCAGTCGAAACCCCTTAGCCTCAGCATTTTGCTTTGAGCGTTGGTGCATCGCCAGCGGTCAGCTTACAGCTTCAACGATTCGAACATACCGGTGAAGGGGTCGCCTATATTTTTCTTGTCGATGTTTCACAGTCGTTGAAACCAGAACGCTTCGCGCAAATGCGAACTGCCCTCACCGATTGGGTCCAGGAGATGCGGGAGAGTGATCGTGCGGTTGTGATCACGTTCGGCAAAGAGGTAAAACTGATACAGGACTTTACGCGTGACAAAGAAAGTTTACAGAGTGCCATCGCGTCGCTTGCTGCGACCGATACGCTCACTCAGCTTCATCTTGGGCTCGTGCGGGCGTTGGAGGTTGGCAAGCGTGCGGATTTGGACCTGCCCCGGTATCGGGTCATTGTCATCCTCTCCGACGGGCAAGATGACTTCCCTGGAGGTGTGACTTCTCAAGAAGTGTTGGATCGTGTGAAAGAAGATCGTATGCCAATTTATGCTCTCGGGTTTGCCCCTACTGCTGCCACGGTAAAAGACAAAGAGGCACTCAAGGCTTTGGGCGTGTTTGCTCGCACCTCGGGCGGAGAGTACCTTGACGCTTCTGGTGATCAGCTCGAAGCCGAATACGCCCTGCTACGACAGCGTATTCGGCAGGTGTTTGTTGCTCATTTCCTCTGTTCTGCATGTATCGCGAATGGGCAGGTTCACTGGATTCAACTGACCCATACTGCTGGGACAAGAAGGCTGACAGATGGGGTGGCTTTGCGCCTGCTCCCCAATAATATTGCCGCTTCTCCCGCTTCGCTGCTTACTCCTCCTGCTTCTGCGGTGACAGGAAACTCCCACTGGCCCTATCGCATGGTAGGCGCCGTTCTTGCATGTGTTTTTGTGGGTGGGCTGATTCTGTTGCTGATGCGTAAGCCGCAACCGGTTGCGGAGGAAGTTGCCTCTACGCCGTTGCCGGTTGCGCCACCTGTATCTCTGGCATCTGTGGATGTTGGCCTTCAGGTTCGCTTAGCAGAAGTCGGGGCGAGGAGACCAGCAAAAGTTTATGTTACTCGGCTTATCGACCAGCTCGTGATTGGCGGAAGTGCGACTGAGTGCGATGTTGTGATCACGGGTGATCCAGACATTGCTGCGCGCCAGTGTGTACTGGTTCGGGAATACGACAAGGTCTTCGTCAGCGATGTGGACGCACGCAGCAGAACCTTGGTCAACGGAGTACCGATTGCAGGTCGACATAGACTGTATGAAGACGACATTCTGCTGTTGGGGCGGACAAAGTTGCGGTTTCTGTGTGAGTCTGGAGGGGAGGTATGAGGGTCATTCCAGGCAATGCACAGGACATCGGTAGCCGTCAGGAACAACAAGATGCGTTTGGTTTTACTGACATTGATGACACTACATTTGTCGCTCACGGTGGCGTGTTGGCAATTGTCGCTGATGGTATGGGCGGCCTAGCGATGGGGCGGCAAGCCAGTCAGCGGGCGGTTGATACGTTTTTACATGCGTACATGGAAAAACGCCCGGATGAGGAGATTCCTGAAGCTCTGATGCGAGCACTGCATGCGGCGAATTCGATAGTGGTGCAGATTGGTACGAAAGAAAACTTAGGAGGGCACATCGGCACGACTGGCGTGGCCGCAGTGATTCATCATGGGCAATTGCATTGGGTGTCGGTTGGCGACAGCCGGTTGTACCTCTATCGGCAGGGCGCTCTTACTCAACTGACGACAGATCATGCCTTTGCGGCCGAATTAGCCAAAGCGGTGCAAGCTGGAGTGATTAGCCAGGAGGAGGCTGAACGTCACCCCGAGCGTCGGAGCTTGATGAGCTATATCGGCAAGGAGTCACTCACCCAGATCGATAGCAATACTATTCCATTACCATTAGAAAAAGGGGACCGTCTGCTTTTATGCAGCGATGGTCTGTATGGTACTCTTAATCTTGCGGAGATGGCCGCAGTATTGGAAGATGATCCACAATCGGCTGCCGAAGCACTGAAGAATGCTGCGCTGAAGAAGCAGAGGTCCCATCAAGATAATATTACTGCGGTAGTAATGGGATGGGGAGACGAACGCGGGCAGCAGCAAAATTCGTCGATGTTCCCCGGCCTCAATCGCACGCAGCTCCATCGGTATGCTATCCTGGTGCTGGTGGTGCTCTTGGTCGGAATGCTTTGGTTGTTCATCGGATGGCACAGGAGTGAAAGTGGAACGGACGACTACACTCATAGTGAAATAGGTCCGCCGACATCGTCGCTTGGAAACGCAGACCCAGCTGACAAGGAGGGGAGAGCTCCATGAGGCAAGAGCTGAGGAAACCGCAGTCTGTTGTCGAACGTAAAGTTATCGCCATTCTCCTAATGTTAGGCGGAGCCTTCCTTCCTGTCGTGGTTGACGCAGAACGAATACCTCCTATTGAACAGATGAAGAAGAGCACTGTTCGGATCATCTGTGCGACGGATACGAGCACTGGCGTGGGATCGGGCTTTGTCGTTGGCACCGGGAAACATGTGGTGACAAACGTTCATGTCATTTCCTGTATTGCAAATAAGGGAAAAATTACGGTGCAAATCGGCCAGCTCCAATTTATTCCGGCTAAGGTCATACAAATCTCAGAGCGAAAGGACTTGGTAATTCTCGAAACCGAACGTGCATTAGAGCGTCCTCCAGTGACATTGGTGACGAGCGACCGAGTTATGGACGGGCAAGCCGTCTATGCTTTAGGGTTTCCCCCGGCGGCGCAGATGCGCAGTGAGGATGTCACTGTCTCGGTGACGAAAGGGATCATTAGCGCTCGAACGACTTCTAAGGAAGGTGTCGATCAATATCAGATCGATGCAGCTATCAACCCAGGCAATTCGGGTGGCCCACTGTTTAATGAAGATGGCCATGTCATTGGTATCAACACAGCAAAAGCATTGACTGCTGCTGTCGTCCTCGGAGCCGATGGCAAAGCGACGACTGAACGACTGCCGGTTGGCGAAGGAATTGGCTGGGCGGTACAGGTTAATGAACTGCTTCCGTTACTCAAAGACACCGCGATAGCTTACCAAACTGGTGACGTGACCCTTGAGCCGAAATCCGTAGCTAACGTCGTTTCAAGTCACCCGGGACAACCAGCAAAGAGTGATACGAGCTCTGCTCCGTGGTGGGCAGATACGTAACGTGTCTACCTGATGCTGGGAATGCTAGCTGCTGGCACGTCGTTGGTGTTGCTGCTCTTGCTCCGCCGTGGGCAACCTGCAGAAAAAAGCAAACTCTCTCGCCCATCAAAGCCGACCCCGCCGTCGATTCGTCCTGTACCCGAGGGTGGGCCGACCGTGGCAAAGACAACGCCTGATAATCTTGCTCCTTATTTTACTGTCCCTGCCTCCTCAAAAGGTGCACAAAAGCCTGTGCTCCGCGCGCTTGAAGGCCATTTTCAAGGGAGTGTGGTAGAATTAACTGATGAGCCGCTCACTATCGGTCGGGATCCTCGTAACTGTCAGTTGGTATTCCCGCCCAATATGACGGAAATTGGTCGCACTCATTGCATTTTAGGCTTTGACAAAACCGTCCAGGCTTTTCTCTTGGAAGATTGTGGCTCTACGAATGGGACGTTCTTACGCGCAGGTGAGCGGATTGTCCCAGGCTCTGCCAAACGGTTACAACCTGGGGAACAGTTTTATTTGAGTAATCCGATGACCACGTTCGAAGTGAATATCGAGAATAACTGAGGAGACGACCTATGGCGATGCAGCGCTGTCGGCGAGGTCACTATTTCGATGTCGCAAAATCCAAAGTATGTCCAGCGTGTGGGGGAGAAGAGGGCGACCCTGTTCCCTCACCGCCTAAGCGCCAGGATGAGGGACGGGCTCTTTCTGTTCCTCCGACCCAAGCAAAGGGACGCGCCAATGCTGACCGGGAAGGCAATGCACCAACTGTTGGTGTTCTCCATAAACAACTTGGTATCGACCCAGTGGTCGGCTGGCTCGTCTGTACTGATGGTGCCCAACGCGGGCGTGATTATCGTTTGCATAGTGAACGCAATCTGATCGGGCGTGCACCGGAGAATGATGTTTGTATTACCGGAGATGAAACGATCTCACGCACGGCCCATGCCATCATTTCCTTTGAGCCAAGACAACGGGCATTTTTCCTTTCAGCAGGAGAGAGCCGAGGCTTGGTGTATCTGAACAGGGAAGTGATTGAAAGCGCAAAGAAACTTGAACCGTACGATGTTATCGAATTGGGGCAGACGCGGCTTGTGTTCGTTCCTTTCCTTTTTGCCTGGACATAGGAAATCCGCCAACACCGTGAACACGTACTACCTGTGAGAATTTAGGAGGGGAGTATCATGGAAATCGACCGGTTGTGTATGGGCTGCATGGAGGACAAGGGCGACTCGCACATGTGTTCTGCCTGTGGCTTCGATGAACGAAAGCCGGGGTCTGTAGTGGCGTTACCACTACGTACCATGTTGAATCAGCAATACCTGGTCGGTCGAGTATTGGGCTCCCCAGGTGGATTTGGCATCACCTATCTCGGCTGGGATATCAATCTGAAAACACCAGTAGCGATCAAAGAATATAAACCACGCGGGCTAGTGGAACGCGCACCTGATCGTCTGACGGTCGTCCCCCAATCACCAGAAGACGAAGCGCAATTTCACATCGGCTTACAGTTGTTTCTGAACGAGGCTCGTCTGGTCGCCAATCTCGCCCAATTCAATCATCCCAATATCGTACGAGTGCGCGCTCTCTTTGAGGCGAATGGCGCTGGATACATGGTGATGGACTATTATCGTGGACAAGATTTATACGAACGGGTGAAGCAAAGCGGGAAACTCCAGCCCAAAACTGCTCGCTGGGTGATGATGTCCATCCTTGACGGCTTACGCACGGTGCACGAGCATGGCGTGCTCCACCGCGACATTAAACCTCAGAACATCTATATCACCGACCGCAAACAACCTGTGCTACTCGACTTCGGTGCTGCACGCGACGGGTCAAACGGACAGAGTCGTGCGCTGACTGCAATCAGCACTCCCGGTTATGCCCCCTATGAGCAGGAGATCGGCGGTAAGCAGGGGCCGTGGACCGACATTGATGCGTGTGGGGCCACGCTGTATTACCTGCTGTCGGGAAAAGTACCACCGGCGGCATCAGAGCGGAAAAATCATGATGAACTTGTTCCGCTGGATCACCTTGTTCCTGACATTCCGTCTGGGATGAGTGAGGCGATCATGCAGGCGTTGGCGGTCGAATCCGAACAACGGCCGCAGGATGTGCAAACGTTTCAAACGTTGCTCATGCGCGATGGAGAAATCGCGACCTCTCTGGCAACAGCGACCCTGCCACCGACGGTGGCCTCGATTGTCGTGACGTGTCCGAGTTGCAATGTCACGAACAGTGTTCCGGCTGGGCGGACGCTCGCCAACACAGCGTGTGCGAATTGCTCGGCTCCTCTTTCTGTGTCAACGACGACTGCCCCTGTATCGACGAACACCGCGACGCAACATGTCGGACTGTATCCCCTGTTTTTCTCGATGATGACACGAAAGGGCCAGTCGATTGCCATTGGCTCAGCCGTACTATTGCTCCTCTTGGGTGGTGGGCTATGGGCGAAACAGTCGTATGAAAAGTCCCTCGCTGAAGAACAGAACCGACGATTGGCTGTAGAACAAGAACTGAAACAGAAAGCGCTCGAGGCGGAAAAACATGCTGAAGAGGCCAAGCGACTCGTTGCAGAGCGAGAACGGCAACAGAAAGAGGAGATAGAACGGAGAAAGGACGAGGATACCCGCCGATTAGCTGAAGAGAAATCTCGACAAGAGGTTGAAGCAAAACGGTTAGCGGAGGAGAATCAGCGATTGAAGGACAGCTTGCAAGCGTCTTCGCGACAACAGCCTGCTGTACGCGCTGCGCCACTGGATCCAGAGGTTGCTGAGATGGAGCGGCAACGACGGGTCGCTGAAGCGAGAGCTCGGGCTGAAGATGCGACCCGAAGAGCAGAAACCGCCCGCCAGCGTCGAGAAGAAGAGGCGCTACAGCGAGATATCGCAAGAAAGGAGCGGGCGATTGCCGAAGCAGAAGCGAAACTGAGAAGTCAAACCCCCGCAAGTCCGGCTGCGCTGCCAAATAAATCGGAAGACGGAACTGGTGCGTTGGATTCGGTGACGGATATTGCGTGCAAATTCTTAGGAAACTGTGATGCGCGGTTCCGCTCGAACAACAGAAGATAGATACTGGCTACTGTCACTCGTGAGCAGGTTATGAGTATGGTCTTCTCCAATAAGTACGAAGTTATTGACCGTCTCGGTCAGGGAGGGATGGGAGCGGTCTTCAAAGTTCGCCACACAACCTTAGGTACGATTTCTGCGCTGAAAGTTTTGTCTGCTCATTTGATGGAGAGTCCGGGGATGATCGAGCGCTTCTATCGTGAAGCGCGAGTGATGGCGCAACTCAATCATGCCAATATCGTCCGGGTGATCGACATTGATAAAGATGAGAGTCGCGGCTTGTATTACTTTGTGATGGAGTACGTGCAAGGACGAGTGCTCAAACATTATTTGCACGCCTGTGGCCCATTATCGGTGACTGAGGCGCTCGAAATCGGTTGCCAGATTGCCCGCGCACTTGTCTATGCTCATCGGCAAACCCCGCCGGTGATCCACCGTGACATCAAGCCTGAAAATATTATGATCGAGGAACCGTCCCAACGAGTGGTGGTACTCGACTTTGGCATCGCCAAGCAATTAGAAGCCGGCAGTCAGTTTACTATCGCAGGGACACCGAAGTATTCTGCGCCTGAGCAGTTTTTTGGCAAACCTATCACAGGAAGTGCGGATGTCTATTCGCTTGGGCTGGTGCTGTATGAAATGATTACCGGTAAGCAATTTTTTGCCGGGTTGGATAGCAATGCGATCTTTGCTCAGGCACGAGATGAACACCATGAATTTCATGTGAAGTCTTTACCGTCAGCGCCAGCTTCCCTGACCGCCATAGTTAACCGCGCGATTGCGAAGTCACCAGCGAAGCGCTATCCCTCGATGCTCGATTTCATCAAAGAGCTTGATGCCCTGCGTCGCTCGCTGCTGGCGACGGTAGTAGCGGATGAGGGATCAACGGTTATCCTGACTCCACCGAGTGAGGTCCCGCCTCAACCACCCATAAGAAAGGAAGAGCCTGTCGACGTCCACGTTGCGGAACCGTTACCTTCCCGTCAGGATCACCACTATCTTTCGTCGCTTGAGGTGCAAGAGCCAGAACCCTCACGCCTCAGCCCACACAAAGAACCGACCCCTGCACGGGTGAGCAAACCCGCGACCCTCGATAAACCGAAGACCGCGGACGCGCTCTTTTTGTCGGACGGCAAACTCAATCGCCCGCGTTTTTCTCCTGATGCTTTTCGAACCATCGTGGCGACGACCGGTGAGAGTCATGGTGTTGGCGACAAAAAGATTGACGTGTTCCATCTCTTGATCAGTTTGACGCGTGGATCGTATTGCGCTCAGTTTTGTCAATATCTCGATAATCGGAGTACGAAAGACGTCGATGCGAGTCTCAAGCTTCTCCGTGCACGAATTCGGCAAGTTCATCGTCGGCCTGTGGTCGAAGAAAAGCTCATAGTGCGGGAATTACACCGTACCGATCTGACTGCGGCCCTGCTCTCCCTCCTCGACGCAGCAGCTTCTCTTGCTGGAGCAGGAATGATCGAAGAGCGGCATATTTTTATGGCCTTACTTGGGAACGTGCCAGTTGAGCTACGGGGAATGCTGCAAGAAAGTGGCATGACGCTGCCAAACCTGCAAAGATATAGGGATAAGAAAGGGTCATAGGGATCGAAAAAGAAAGGGTTCAAAACAAGAGCGTATGCACAGACGTATTTTCCCCGTTTGGCTATCCGTATGTAGTGGCTTATTGTGCCTTAGTATCGCGGCCTGTGGACCGCAGGTAAAAGTCCTTCCTACTGAACCCGTTGCAACTCCTCAGGCACCAGAAAAAATAAAAGTTGTCGTGCTCCGCCTGGAAAATGCCACCAGAAAAGGGCGTGTGGATGCCAGTACCCCAGAAGACCGGTTGTGGGGCAGCGGTATCCGCGCGCAGATTGTCAAAGCGCTGGAGCAAACCAACCGTGTTGCTGTGGTCACTCATAGTGGGCCACGAGAAGTGTTGCAGCGTGGTTTGTTAACTGTAGCGGGTGACATCAGTGAACAGGTCAGGGCTCGACTGGGGTCTTTTGGTGATGCAGAGTTGATCGTTGCAGGTGCGCTGAGCACGTATCAATTGAGCAAAGAGAGTAAGAATGCGGGCGCTGAAGCTGACCTCCTGTTTCAAGAGACGCAGGCGAAGCTGGTCGCTCTCGATGGGATCGGCGAAACTGCCAAACGGGTTTTTGGTAATATTAAGCCCGCTGGTTCGGATCGGATTGCTATTGAATTGTGGTTGTTTGATGCGAAAAATGGGAAAAGGGTGGCGATAACACGGATCGAAGGAACCCCCAGCGATTCAACGGAAGTAATGGCGACACCAATGCAACAAGCAATGCGTGGAGGAGCGAATAAAGCCGCCAGTTGGATAACCGAGACGCATGCGGCGTTCCGCGCGGGAACATTAGCGCCACCTGCGGTGCTGCCAGTCGTGAAAAAGTCATCGGAACCGACGCTCGAACCTCGCCAAACCATTGTGGCTCCTCCGCCTCCAACGCCGACAAGATTGCCTCGTGCCAACAGGAGCGGCGCGACCAGTGTGGAGAAGGTGGAAAAGAACCTCCCTGCTCCCCCGTCTCCGGTTGCGAGCGAGGAAGATTGGGCAAGTCCGCCGAGTAGGCCTGCTGGTGGAGCCGCCAAAACTCCGCCACGAGATCCTGAGGAATGGGGTGAGAAGTAAATAGCTGTGCTTAGCGTACGCTATTGAGAATCGAACGCTGCTTACTTATCCCTGATAAGTAAGGACCGACTGCTTAGGCCAATCACGAGCGAGAGTGAGGCTATTATGGCTGATGATCCGACCGTGCAGTTTCCGCTCCGGAAACCACGAGAATGTCCAACCTGTGGGCATACCACCCAGCCGAACGAGATTGAATGTAGCTTGTGTGGGACGACTTTGCCCAGCGATTTCCACTCAGCTCCACCACCTGAGAAGCCATTAGTGTCCCCTGCTGCGGACTCGCTTCCTCCGGCAACCGACGATCCCACGGTCGCGGCTCCGTTACCGCCACGCCCTTCGCTTAATGACGAGGCCCCTGCTAAAGCAGTTTCCTCTACTCCAGCTGCCTCACGTCGAGGGAGAGGCAGAGACGCGACCAATGCTGCTGTACGTCCGGTTACTCCACCACCACCGCCGCCGCTTCGCTCTGTTCCACCAGCACCTTCCTTATCTGAGTCGTCTTCGCCACCACCCCCCGTTCAACCTTCTGCTCCGGTGCCTCCAGTCTCTCCACCATCGAATGCGCTGACCAAATGGGGTGGGCTTGCCGCTGGAGCACTGGCACTTTTTTTGGTGAGTTTCTTGATCTTCAGAACGTTTTTTTCTACGCCGGAAAAATCAGAGCTAGTGCCCCTCGATTCGGAGACGGAACCGTCGGCGAAAAATGATCTCACTCGACCACGTGGAGAAGAAGTGGCAACAGGTGACTCCGCGAAAGTTTCATTACCGTCACCACAACCGCCCCCGCCTCCGCCAGTACAAGTTCCGCAACGTCTTGGCCTTGTGACCACGGCTGAGCAACTGCTGCCGATACGCATTTTTGGTGCTGAGCCGAAGGATGAATTACGTGGAGTCGACACTGCTCGCACGCAACTGAATGAGATCTCGCAAAGAGTTCGCGACATATATACCGCTGAGCTAGCAGACAAGCCGCAAACCCTCGGATCTGTCATTCTTGAACTGACGGTTGCCTCAGACGGACAAATTGCCAACGCCGCGACCCATATCACAGGAAGTATCGATGGTACTCTCCAGCAAGCGATTGAGGAGAAGGCCAAGGTAATCCGTTTTGCCCCGATACAAGGCGAAGAGGTCAAAATTTTCTATCCTCTATTGTTATCGCCAGAGAGGATTGATCCCGCGACGTTCGTTTCCCAAGTGAAGGAAGTCTGGCCAGGGCGTTACAAGGTGTTGGCTGCGACGCCAGTGTCCGTCCATGCTGAGGCGAATGACAACGCGCAAGAAGTTGGTACCATCAAGCCTGGCTTGTTTCTGTCTGTCGTCAGCTCACAAGCTGATTGGCTGGGAGTACTTTCTCCCAAAGGCAAAGTCGGATATGTGCGCCGCAGTGCGATCTTCCCCCGTGTGGAGAATGCCAGTGGCGCTGACGCAAAAGGGTAGACTGAGAGCGGGGCTCGGGTTCTCAATTGGACCAAAGACCATTCGTGCACGTGACGCTGAGACGTTGCGATTCTGTCATTCTGAGCGGAGCGAAGCATCTCTCTGAGCGACCCTTCGTTGCACTCAGGGCGACAGCTCAGATGTACTAATCTTTCCTGGTTCGATTGAGACCGGGACAGTGGCTCTATTCCCACTGTTTCCTCTGAAACCAGAGCTTCTCGCCGATGACCTTTTGCCCCTCAGCTGCCTGTGGTACCTTTGGCGTGCTGTGATTGATTGCGACATTGTCATCATTGGTTCTGGACCTGCTGGAACATCTACTGCGCTTCATCTGTTAACGCACGATCCTACGTTAGCCGGAGAGATCCTGCTGCTCGATAAAGCTGTGCATCCGCGCGACAAGATCTGCGCTGGCGGATTGATTCCTCATACCCTCGATTGTTTGCGTGAACTCGAGATTCCTCTTTCGGTCCCGCATGTGGCGGTGGACCGCGCGTACGTGCGAGTTCCACCAGGGCGCGAGGTGTTTTGTGATGATGGCGGAATGTGTTCCGTTATTCGTCGCGACGAGTTTGATTTCTCGTTGGTACAAGCTGCTCGTGAACGTGGCGCGGTTCTCCGTGAAGGAGAGAAAGTCCTCGAATTACGGCGCGAGCAGGGTCGTATACTGGTTGTGACAGAAACAGAAACCTTCCGGGCGCGTGTCGTCGTTGGTGCTGATGGCTCAGGCAGTCGCGTCCGGCGCCAACTCGTGGGAGAGTGCGACACTGCCGTCGGTAAAGCGCTCATGTGTGATATCCCAGTGGCAGCCACAGCCTGGGAAGGCTTTGCGCAACGACGTTATGACTTCAACTTCCTCCCAGTGAGTCAGGGCCTAAAGGGGTATTTATGGGAGTTTCCTTGCTTGATTCAAGGCGAACCGCATATCAATGTCGGTATTTATTCATTGGGTGATACGCACCTTACAAATGCGGATTTGCAACGACTGTTGTCTGCAGAGGTTGAAGGCCTTCGGGGCCAGGGGCCAGGATCTCAAATGCAAAATGCAAAATGCAAAACGCAAAATTTTACAATCTGCAATCCGCAAGCTGCAATCCGCAATGTTAAGTTCCGCGCCTTTCCCATCAATGGTTATACACCTGGCGTATCGCTTGCCGCACCGAACGTCGTGCTCGTCGGTGATGCTGCCGGAGCAGAGCCGCTCATGGGAGAAGGGATCTCGTTCGCGTTGGAGTACGGAAAATTTGCTGCGCAGTCTATTACGCGCGCATTGCAGACGCAGCGTTTTGAGTTTGAAGATTATACCGCGTACATCGCGCAGTCCTGGCTCGGGAAGAAACTCGCGCGTCTCCACTTTGCTACGCGACTCTTTTACGGTGGAACACGGCGATTTTGGTTTGCTCTCGCAGCTCGCAATAGACGACTGCAATCGATTGGATTGAAATGGTACAACGGAGTTGATGGGTGGCAGGAAAAGAGTCGCCGCGATGCTTTTCGTGCTGTGCTCTTTTCCCGTTAGGGGAGGATGGCCTATGGCTCAGAGAAAACGAAGCACACCAGTTCCTCGCAAGCAACGTTCATGGACCCTTGCCAAGTTTTTGCTGATTGTTGGCTACGGTGCCGTGTTTGCTTTCCTTGGGGTCATTTACATGATGCGCCAAGAACTGTTTCGCGTCGGTATTTTTGGTGAGAAGCAAGCGATCCGCACTCCTGTACCTCAACCTACACCGCCACCGCAAGTTTTGGCTGAACCTCAACGTTCAGCCTCGCCATTGCCGCCGCCAGTTGTCCAGGAACGGCTCCGTTCGAATCCGCCTTCGTCCGTTACCACGCGCTCTCCGTCAGCACCGACTGGCGAGATCACTGCGGACGAGAAGCAAGCCCTTGATGACATTCTTCGCTCGAAACGCTGAACGCTGTTATGGAATTTCTTGACGAAGTCTCTCGAACTGTGTCCTTTGCACAGACGCCGCGTCGCATCGTCTGCCTTGTCCCGAGTATTACCGAAACGCTTTTTGCCCTCGGTGTCGGTGAGCGTGTGGTGGGGGTGACAGAGTATTGTACGCACCCGCCGGATGCCGTCGCGCGTGTGACAAAAGTTGGCGGTACCAAAGACCCACAGATTGAGACAATCGTGCGATTAGCGCCAGATATCGTGATTGTGAATGATGAAGAAAATCGCCAAGAAGATTTTACGGCCCTGACCGAGCGAGGGTTGGCAGTGTATGTCACTGCACCACGCACGGTGGCTGGTGGCATCGCCATGATCGAACGCCTTGGCCCAGTCCTCGGATGCCAAACTACGAGTGATGCAATGGTGGGGCGATTACGTTCACTCTACGAGCAGGTGCTACGGGCATCCGCTGCAGGACCGCGATTGCGAGTGTTTTGTCCAATCTGGCGAAAACCGTGGATGACGTTTAATGCGGATACCTACGCTGATGATATGCTGTGGAGTTGCGGAGCCGAGAATGTCGTGCGCGCCAAAGCTGATCGCTATTTTTCGACCACCCTCGAAGAGATCGCTGTGTACGAGCCAGAAGCCGTGGTGTTGCCGAGTGAACCGTATCCGTTCACCAATAAGCATTTTGTTCACCTCAAGGAATTAGCGGATACCCCGGCTGGTCGCGGCGGGCATTTCTACTGTATTGATGGCATGGCGTTGTGTTGGTATGGGCCGCGTATCGCCGATGGGCTGACTGAACTGTCGCGTTTGTTTGCGTACGTGCGGTCGACTATCGATGCGTAGCCTCTTGTCGCAAAGCGAAGAAAAAGAGAAAATGAAAAAATCCGTGAGTGTTGTCCTGTAACTGAGGGAGACGATTGTGGCCATTCTCGAAGATGCGCTTCGTAAGGTTCCTCCACAGAGTTTAGACGCTGAAGAATCCGTTTTAGGCGGAGTGTTACTCGATCCGCACGCACTCGATCGTGCGATCGAGTCGATGGGCGCTGAGGACTTTTATCGCGAGGCGCATCGTAAGATTTTTCGCGCCATGTTGGCGTTGAGCGAAAAAGGTGAACCGATCGATCTGATTACCCTCACTGATACGCTCAAAGCACGTGGTGAACTGCAAGACATCGGCGGTGCGACGTACCTGGCGGAACTGGTCGATAAGGTACCGAGCGCTGCGAACATGGCCCATTATGCCCGTATCGTGCGCGAGAAGGCCGTACTCCGCAGTTTGATCAACGTCTCGAATGAAATTGCCAGCCGCTGTTACAGTGGCGAAGAGGATATCGAGCGGTTTCTTGATGAAGCCGAGCGGCTCATTTTTGAGGTATCAGAGAAACGCGTGCGTCCGGCTTTCTTCAAGATGAGCGAGATGATCATGGACACGGTGAAAACCGTGGAGCGTCTCTTCGAGCGCAAAGAGTTGGTGACCGGTGTCCCCACCGGATTTTTGGATCTTGATCGCATGACCGCTGGGTTACAGCCTGCTGATTTGATCATCGTTGCGGCAAGACCGAGTATGGGGAAGTGTCTTAAGTATGATGCTGAAATCGTTGACGCTGAGACTGGAGTCGTGCGAACGATTGAGGAGATTTGCCAAACTGAGAAGGTCAATCTTTTAACCCTCGATGGAGAGCTCAAGCTACGTACGACCTCGCCAAGTTATTATATTCCCGATGGTGTAAAACCGGTCTATCGGGTGCGTACCGCTCTTGGTCGTGAAGTTGAGACAACGCTTAGTCATCCTTTTCTCAGCCTAGCTGGATGGCGTCCTTTAGCTGAGTTGCAGGTAGGGGACCGCGTGGCGGTTCCGCGCACTCTTCCTATCTTCGGTAATGGTGATCTACCGGATCACACAGTGAAGCTGCTGGGCTATTTACTTGGCGATGGTGATCTCACTGAAGCCTATCCGCGTTTCGCCAATGGCAATCCGCGTATTATGGCGGATTTTGTTGGGAGTGCGAACCAGCTCGATGGTGTGACACAGTTGTTAGCTGAGCAAGGGCTTCTGGGTAAGGGAGCGGCGGAGAAATTTACTCCTCCAGTGGTATTCACGCTCCCAAAAGAGAAACTTGCCCTGTTCTTAAATCGTTTATTCAGTTGCGATGGGAGTGTTTTTGTTTATAAGACGCAGCAAACCGGGGTCAGTTATTCTTCAGTTTCTGCCAAGCTGGCACGGCAAGTGCAGCACTTGCTCCTCCGCTTTGGCATCCTTAGTAAACTGCGCGAGAAGAACGTCCGCTACAAAGAAACTCAGCGGATTGCGTACGAAGTCGAGATTCTTGGCGCAGCGGATATTCTCACCTTTGCCCGAGAAATTGGCATCTTTGGCAAAGAAAAGGCTTTACAACAAGTAGTGAACATTGTCTCGACCCGTCGCCAAGGCTGGACCAAAGATACACTCCCGCTTGAAGTCTGGGCACTGGTGAATGCAGCCAAGACAACCAAGAGCTGGCGAGAAATCTACGCACAGATGGGACGCGAGGCGTCTCACAATATTCATAATTGGCGGCGACAACCACGACGAGAAACACTGCACCTGCTCGGACAAGTGTTACAATCGCAGCAGCTCATCGCGTTAGCAACGAGTGATGTCTATTGGGACACGATCGTCGAAATCGAATATATTGGTGACCATCGAGTCTATGATCTGACTATCCCAGAAACACACAATTTCGTTGCCAGTGACGTATTGGTGCATAACACCGCCTTCGTGCTCAATATCGCCCAATATGTAGCGTTGCACGCGAACACCGCAGTCGGTGTCTTCTCGCTCGAAATGTCGAAAGAACAGTTAGTGATGCGCATGCTTTGCTCCGAAGCACGGGTTGATAATGCAAAGGTACGCACGGGCTACCTGGGTGAACGAGATTTCCCTCGTCTGGCGATGGCGGCGGGGCGATTGGCCGAAGCACCAGTGTTTATTGATGATACGCCAGCACAGAATGTGCTCGAATTGCGCGCCAAAGCTCGTCGCCTCAAGCGCGAAGCGAACGTCGGCTTAATTGTTATCGATTACTTACAACTCATGCGCGGCCTTACGTCCTCGGAGAATCGTACGCAAGAACTCTCGGAAATCTCCCGGAGCCTCAAGGCACTGGCGAAAGAATTGGACGTGCCGGTGATCGCACTCTCGCAGCTTAATCGCCAAGTGGAGCAGCGTGCCGACAAGCGACCGATGATGTCGGATATTCGCGAATGCGTTACTGGAGATACGCTTGTTGTCCTTACTGACGGGCGGCGAGTCGCAATTCGGGATCTTGTGGGGACGACACCAGAAGTCTTTGCTGTTTCCCAAGCTGGGCAGATCGTACCTGCGCGCAGTGATCGTGTCTGGCGAGTGGGGACTCGACCTATATTCTCTATCCGGCTTGCCAGTGGTCGATATATTCGTGCGACCGCTCGGCACAGATTGCTGGGTGCAGAGGGATGGAAGCGGGTAGAGGAATTGAACATTGGTGATCGTCTCGCGCTTGCGCGTCGGATACCAGAGCCACAGGATGCAGAGTCATGGTCGGATGCTCGTGTTGCGCTGCTGGCTCAGCTAATTGGTGACGGGAGCTATGTAAAACACCAGCCCCTTCGTTATACGACGAGTTCCGAGGAGAATAGTCGAATCGTAGCAGAATCGGCGCGAAATGAGTTTGGCGTACAGGTCACCCGACATCCAGGCCGGAGAAATTGGCATCAGTTGGTGATGAGTGGCAACGGCAATCGTTGGCATCCTGCTGGAGTAAACAAGTGGTTGCGTGACCTTGGTATCTATGGTCAACGATCACATGAAAAACGAGTTCCTGCGGAAGTCTTCCGCCTAAAGAATGACCACATTGCCCTGTTTCTCCGCCATCTCTGGGCGACAGATGGGACGATCTCTGTTCGTTCTGAAGACCAACGTGGTGGGCATGCGGTGATGTATAGTACCAACAGTCCCGGTTTAGCCCAGGATGTGCTCGCGCTCTTACTTCGCTGTGGTATCGTGGCGCGCGTCTATACCGTCCAGAAAGGGACGCATCGACCTACCCATCTGGTGACGGTGTCTGGAGCAGAGCAGCAATTGCAGTTCCTCAACGCCGTTGGTGCATTTGGTCCTCGCCGGCAGAAAGCTGAACTACTGCGTCAGGCGCTTCGTTCGGTACGCTCTAACACGAACGTTGATACGGTTCCTCAGGAATGGTTCGTGCAGGTGAAAGACCTCATGGTCGAGCAGGGCATTTCCCAGCGCGCAATGGCTTCTGCTCGCGGCACCTCCTATGGTGGTACGGCTCATTTCCGCTTTGCACCTTCACGACAAGTATTGCTTGAGTATGCAAACTTACTGTCGAGTGAGCATCTACGCGCTCGAGCTACGAGTGACCTCTTCTGGGACAGGATCGTAGCAATTGAGCCTGCAGGTGAGGAAGAGGTATATGACTTAACCGTACCAGGGCCTTCCTCGTGGCTTGCCGATGGGGTTGTGAGTCATAATTCGGGCTCAATTGAGCAGGACGCAGACGTGATCATGTTTATCTACCGCGACGAGGTCTATAAGTCAGACTCACAAGATGAGGGGGTCGCGGAGATTGTCGTTGGCAAGCAACGCAACGGACCCACGGGGACGGTGCGACTCGCGTTTCGTCGTGAGTATACACGCTTTGACAACCTCACAATGGGAGAGGCCGAACCTCCGCCGCCCGAAGAAGGCGAGGCTGGGTAACAATAACAGGTGAGATGTGCTTACGTCCGCGCCGAGCGCGGGAGCGAGAATGGATGTCCTTCTGCTGCAAACGGCCCGCGTACCATAAAATATGACGGGCCGTCGTGCTCAAAGAGGTACGGCCGGGCTTCAGCTTGTACGCTCAGACGATCGGGGGTAAAGCAAATCGACACTTCCGCAACCCGCTGGGGTATGCGCTCGACAATCGCTAACAGCGGTGGAATCTGCGGTCCGACAACGTCAAACAGCGTGAGATGGGTTCCTTCCTGCTCAAGACATAACATCACATCGAGGTCTTCGGCGTAGTACAGCGGACGGCTGCCTTCATTAAAGCAGAAGACCGCTTTTTCGTTGACGACACCAACTGCCTGTGAGACTGGCACTCGGGTTTCAAGCAGGCGATGTAGGAGAGCAATGTCTGGTGCACAACTGAGGTCGAGGAGGCGCATGCCGTTACCATGCTGTGTCGGGTGATAGTGCACAGTGAAGCCATGCTCCTGAACGACTCGAAACCCAAACGGCTCGAAATACTCTGGATGCTCAGTGGTAAGAATTTGTGTTGCATAACGCTGGTCACAATAGTACAGGGCTTCTTCAATAAGCTGACGATAATGCCCGTGACGGCGACAGTCAGGCTGCGTCGCAACGCCGTGGATAGACCCGACCGTCACTTGCTCGCCGAGTACAATGAGCGACAGTTCAATAACACCGACATGAGCAAGAACGCGTGTTCCCTCACGAGTGACAAACGGTGTCGAGACCGATTCCCACGGCGCTCCTAACGCACGAGCATGCAATGCGACCTGCCGAAGCCCAGGAAAGACGGTATCGATCAAGTCGAACAGTGGTTCACTTAGTGTTGGGTTAGTAGCAAATGCGTACTGCATACCACGGCTCCCCTCGGTACTTCCTTTGCTTACGTATCTTACGCGAGTGACGCAAGCTCCTCTTTCATCGGTCCGTTGGGACTGACATGGTATCGAGCAACCACTTCGGATACACATAGGGAAGAATTATGGTGGCTTTTGATGCATTGCTACCAGTAAGGAGCGACCTATGTCGACACGTGCAGTGACGCGAATCATCAAGGCGCAACCGACGTCAGATGGAGCCGGAGTGCGTTTGTTTCGCACGATTGGTTCGCAAACGCTTGACGCGCTCGATCCGTTCTTGTTGCTCGATGAGTTCAAGTCGGACCAGAGGAACGACTATCTTGCCGGATTTCCTGATCATCCGCATCGGGGCTTTGAGACGGTGACGTACATGCTCGCTGGTTCGATGCAACACAAGGATCACAGGGGGAACGAGGGCAATCTTGTTGCTGGCAGTGTGCAATGGATGACTGCTGGGCGTGGCATTATTCACTCAGAGATGCCCAAACAGGATAACGGTCTCATGTGGGGCTTTCAGTTGTGGGTCAATCTTCCTGCAGCGCAGAAGATGACCGCACCACGCTATCAGGACATTCCGCCTGAGAATGTTCCTGAGGTTACAACTCCTGATGGTGTAAAAATTCGTGTAGTTGCCGGAAAAATCGCAGGCGTCACTGGCGCTTTCCAAGGTATTGTGACGGAGCCTCTGTACCTTGATGTCCACGTTCCACGTCACACGAACTATTCACTCTCTGTGCAAAACGATCACACTGCCCTCTGCTATGTCTTCGTTGGCCAAGGCTCCTTTGGGGCGACAGATTCGACTTCCGGCCAGCGTGTGGCGGCACAGCAGCTCGCCGTTCTTTCTGATGGTGAAGCCCTTACTGTGAAGACCGAGAACGAAGACGTCCGCTTTCTCCTGTTGGCAGGAAAACCGCTGCGCGAGCCCATTGCCCGCTATGGGCCGTTTGTGATGAACACGCGCGAGGAGATCGTTAAGGCGTTTGAAGATTATCAGCGCGGGACGTTCTTGGATTAAAGGAGTGAAACCGATAGCTGCCTTCGTGCATCTAAGGCGTCTGCAGGCTACTTGTCTGCTTGCAGTATACAACTTAGGAGGGACTATGATCGTTACTGTATTCCGCGCACGCGTGCGCGAAGACGCTAATCTCGAAGAACTAGGAAAACTCACGCAACGGATGTTGGATATTGTCCAGCGTATGCCAGGATTTATCGGTCAAAAAGATTTCCAAGCCGAAGATGGGGAAGGGCTGACATTGGTAGAGTTTGACACCATGGAAAACCAAATCCGCTGGCGCGACCACCCCGAGCACAAAGCTGCTCAAGAACTAGGCAGGAAGAAGTTCTTTAAGGAGTATAGCGTACAGGTATGTGAGTTAGTGAGGGGGGCGCGATTGTAGGGCGGCCCCCCTTAAGTTGCGGTTAACTCAACGACCGGAATCGCGCGTGTCGTTTTCTTTTGGTAGTCAGCATACGTTGGATACAGCGCGAGCAGTTTCGGCCAGATGGTATCCTTCTCTTCAGCACTGACTGTTCGTGTACGATAGCGTTGTTTCTTGCTGTGTAACTCAACCTCAACCTCAGGATTGGCAACAAGATTTTTGTACCACCCTGGAGCGGTATCGTTTCCGCCAAAGGAAGCAACGATGTAGAGTTTGCCGTTTTCTTCAATATACAGCAGAGGCACTGAGACCTCACGGCCTGTTTTGCGTCCACGTGTGGTAAGGATGAGCATCTGACGCATCACTCCAGGGCCGGTGAGTCCGATGCTGCGAAAGAGAAAGGTATGCAAACTGCTGAAACTGCGGATCGCGCCTTCCTGCCAAGAATGCATTTTCATGAGTCCTTCCTTTCCGGTAGCGGTTCCTCTGCGACAAACCGCCGTAATACATTATCCGTTATACGAGATACGTTATTGTCATAGTTGTTGTATGACAATGACCCACACCACGCGATGGAACCGGTAGAAAATACAGCGCCACCCTTGGCACACTCGAAATAGACCATGTCTGCTCGGACCAAGGGATTGACCGTTCCGCCTTGGCGCGAGTCACTAATCAGGACTTCTTCGACAACATGTTGATACGAATCCGAATGACCGAAGGAAGAAGCAAGTACGAGTGCGTGTGGCGGCGTGCCTAGCGCAGCATCAGCACGATCGAGTTCAAAGCCTGCAGCGCCGTGGTTGAGTACCAGTGAAGGAAAGTCTCCAATCAGTTCATCTTTGCCAATACCTGCAAAAATGAACGCTGCACGTGGATCGAAACTGGCAGGCTGACGTTGGTAGAGGCGGTTGTTATCAAAACCCTGCGCTGTGAAGCCTACACCAGCAAGTTTCTGCGGCGCGTGACCACGATAGCGCCATAACCCGCCGAGTTCACCGGTAGTGCTGAGATAGTACTCCCCTGGGTTGGCGTCCCACGCACGAATGCCGCCCCAACGGCGGACCTCAATGACGTGAGGTCGTTGCGGAGCAATCGCGGTTACCCAGTAGAATCCATTGCCACCGAGATACATCAGCCGGCCACCATTCCGGAGATGGGCCTCAATTGCTGAGAGCATGTCGCCAGTCCAATACTCTGGATGACTGCCGGTGAGTACGACTTTATACGATGCCAAGAGATCAAGCCCGTCGTGATGAAGATCCTCGTCGGTAATGACATCATACTCATGCCCCTTGGCCTCAAGCCAATCGACAAGGTGAAGATCGGCGGGAAATTGATGTGGACAGCCGAGAATACGTGTGTGGTACTTGGGGCGGAGTGTCATGATTGGACGTAAGCGCGAAGAATAACACACGCCGCTCCCGTCGGTATGGTGATCATACAAACTGACTAAGCCATACCTGGCGGTGTATTCATCTTCGGGTGTCACAGCTCCGCGCTGCTGATTTGGCGCAAGGCGATAGGGGAGCTTGAGCTGTTCATTGGCATAGGCGAGATAGCTGTTGGTTGGCATCAGGAATACCGCGCGTGCGGTAGGCATCCCTTTTTTCGGTCGTACGACAAAAGGAACATAATCTTCTCCGCCTTCGGTACGCAGGCGTGCCGCATAGATGCCACTTTTCATTTGCGCGGGAATGGTCAAGGAGAAATCAACCTCCCATCCAGCATCATCAAGATCGTCGTCGTGAAAGTGAATCGCGCTGTACTGATGAGGAACATCGCGAAAGTTCGTCTCTTGACCGGTCCAATGGTAACCAGTCATCGCCCGCGCTGGCATATTGACCGTTTCGCCATGCAATCGATGTGGGGAAATATCCAGCACCTCTCGTGATGAGATCTCACGCGAAAAGTCCCACGCGGCAACGAGAGCCGAGTCGAAGGCGAGGGGAGAGGTGCCGCGTTTGAGTGAACGAATTTCCTCCGGTGTGCATGCGCGACTAAACACGCATGGACTATCGACCTTGCCGTTGAAATGGCCTTTGGCAAGGACGTTGCCTGTTGACGACCGCTCCCAATACGCCGCGATCAGAAGGTCACACGTATTGTCGGGGACTTGGTGAATGGCGACTTTCTGTTCGACGGTTGCTCGCGAGTCATCCTGCGGCCAGTTGAGTAACGGTTCTTGGTACAGGCGCACGATGCCACTCTGCGCATCGAATGTTGCGGCCACAAAATACCACTCCGCTTTCCGTAGCGCTTTTCCGCTACTGACGTGGACGAAGTGGCCTTGGGCGTCACTGAGCCACAGCGCAAGTGCGCCTTGCGCATCTATCGCTAATCCGTAGCCTTGGTTATCCAACCACTTTGTGATGATGCCTTGTTGGCCTTTCTGTGGTGTTGTTGGCAAAATCCAGGTTTGGATAGTGAAGCTGTTGCGTAGCCGTAGCGCTGGATTGCAGGGAATGCGAACATACGACCCTGTGTAGATTTCTTGCAAACGCCCTGGATACTCACGACTGACTGAACTTGACACCTCCTCTTCTCTGAAGCCTGGGCCACGTGGGTTGGGGTCACCGTGGATGAGGCGAACAATGTCCGCTCGGTAACTTGGTTGTTCACAACTCACCATAAAACGGATTGCGTCCCCGGCTGCAACGCTGAGACGATCGGTGTAGCCTACGACTTTCATGTGTACCTCAGTGCAGATTATGTGTGTAATGGGCTGGTTTTCTGTACTTTCGGCTCTCCCCCCTCGCCCTCTTCCTACGCAGGGAGAGAGAAGTCTGAACGTAACAAGCTCGGGGGAAGGCGAGATCTGAACGAACGCCACCTGCAGGTTGCTCGGTGTTACGCTTTCTTCTTGCCCCACGTATCCCAGTACAGCACGTCATCAACTGGTTTGCGTTTATTTGTCCCGAGCTTACCACGGGGGTAGCCCATTGGCAGAAGTGCTGCAACTTCCATAGTGGCGGGGACACCGACTTTCTTCATGAGTTCGTCTTCGAAAAAGAAGTGTGTCGTGGTGAGGACTGAGCCAATTCCGTAGGCACGACAGGCTAACAGGATGTTCTGCACGGCCGGATAGATCGACCCGTGGACCGTTGCCGTACTGCCACGCAGATTCTTTGCCTGTACCCAAGCCGGATACTCTTTCGCATGGCAGGCGAGCAGAATGACCGGTGCTTCGTTCATGTGCTCGGAGAGATATATTGACGCTTTGATTGCCCGTTGTCGATCCGGCGGGAGGTCACTGAGTGGAGGTTGGCTCGCACGCGACTTTTGTTGCGCATCACGGTAACGATCACGGATGAACGTCTTAATTTCTGGATCACGGACCAGAATAAAGCCCCAATCTTGGCGGTTCCCACCGGTTGGTGCATGCACACCGGCTTCAACAATTTTTCGCAGGACTTCTTCAGGAATCGGGTCGGGCTTGAGGCGACGAATTGAGCGTAACGAGTAGATGATGTCGAAAAGCTTGGCGTCAGTCGGGTTTTCTGCGGCAATCGCCACTGTCGACGATAGCGGTGCCGTTGCACTGATTGCGCCAATGCTGAGGCCTTTCATGAACGCACGTCGGGTGACGTTCAGATCGGAGCGAGTGTTTCCTTTGGCCATGCAGGTTCCTCCTTGCGTGCTGATTCTCTGTCGGTCTGGTGCGCCAGTCAAGGCGACCCATCGTCTTTTGCTTGTGTACCGAGGAATGAGTTACAGGAAATCAGCGCAGAAGACTCACCGTATGTGCAGGGAGAGGGAGCAAACTTTCTTTTTTTTTGCTATGAAGGAAGCAGGTCCTCTGTTTGTTTGGTGGTGACGTGAGAAGAGCAGAACTACTGGGAGACGATGTTGTGAGGGGTGGTACGAGAATTCGCCTCGTATGAACCTCTTGGCAAATAGCAGTAAAGAATTCTGAGTTCGTGAGGAGGAGATATGGTAGGAATGTTTGCATCTCTCCGTACGGGAGCGATGGTGCTACTGTCAAGTGTGTTAGCGAGTGGGATGCTTGTCCATTGGCCGACAAGCGCCACGGCTGAAATGCTCGTGGGGGCGACTGAAACCAATCGACTGGTTTTGTTTTCAAGTGATCGCCCACGTCGCGTCAAAACCATTCGCTTGAGCGGGCTTGGGCCGAATGAGCGGATTCTTGGGCTTGATGTCCGTCCGGCGAGTGGGCAGCTCTACGCGCTCGGCAGCACCAATCAAATTTATACGATCAACCTCGATCAGAGAAGGGTTACACCTGTTGGGGACCCGTTCTCACCTGCGCTACGAGGTGACTTCTTTGGCTTTGATTTCAATCCGCAGGCAGATCGTATTCGCATTACGAGTGACGCGAATCAAAACCTACGCATTCATCCTGATACGGGGATCGTTGTGGGGGACGATACCGACTTGGCGTATGCGACGAACGACAGCGGAGAAAGATTCGATCCTGGAGCGGTTGGGGCGGCATATTCTAATAATGACAACAACCAGGCGACCTCCACTACTTTGTATGACATTGATGCCTCGCGTGATGTCTTAGTCGTCCAGAGTCCACCGAACGACGGAGTCTTGACTACTGTTGGGCCCCTTGGTGTCGGTACTCCCGCTTCACTAGTTGTCGGCTTTGATATCTCTGGGGTTGGTGGTGTTGCTTATGCAGTCTTGAATTCGGCGAACAGTGACCGCTCGCGGTTGTTTACTATCGATCTACGGACGGGAGCCGCGACGTTTATCAGTGATATCGGAGGGCCGGAACTCTTGACCTCGTTTGCCACTCTTGGGTTCTGAGGCACGTTCCTATTCGAGCCGGACATGCTGGTAGAAAGGTGAACTATGGAAATCGGAAAAATCGGCGCATTCTGTTTTCTTGATGCGATGCCAGCAGACGAGAGTGCGGCATTCTGCCGTCGCGTCGAACGGATGGGATACAAGGTGTTATGGGCACCAGAAGCGTGGGGACGTGACCCATTTGCCCAAGGTGGCTATTTGCTCGCTAAAACTGATCGACTGATCTACGCGACCGGTATCGCTAACATCTGGGCGCGCGATCCAGTGGCGATGGCGGCGTCAGCCAAGACCTTAGCCGAGGCTGCTGAAGGTCGATTCATTCTCGGTATCGGTGTCAGCCATCGTTCTTTGGTTGAAGACCTGCGTGGCCATAAATATGCCAAGCCTTATAGTTACATGAAGGAGTATGTCGCGACGATGAAGTCGGCATTGTACCGCGCTGTTGCTCCCAAGATTGAGCCACCTTTGGTGATCGCGGCACTGCATCCGAAGATGGTGGCACTCACCGCGCGTGAAGCGCGCGGAACCCATACCGCTTTTTGCCTCCCTGAACATACCAAACATGCACGAGAGGTAATGGGGCCGGACGCATGGGTGTGTCCCAGTGTGATGGCGATTTTGCAGCGCGATGCTACCAAAGCGCGGGCCCGCGCGCGGCAACAACTGAGTTTCTATGCTAATCAAGAGAACTACCAACGGATTTTTCTGTCGCAGGGATTTTCCCGGCCAGACTTCGAGAATGGTTGTAGCGACCGTTTAGTTGACGCGTTCATTCCATGGGGCAGTGAAGCGCAGATTCGTGAACGCATCGATGCGCATCTGGCTGCTGGTGCCAGTCATGTCTGTTTGATGCCGCTCTCGTGCGATAAGCCCGATCAGCCTGATGAGCGGTTGTTGGAGGCTTTTGCTCCAAGATAAATGGACGTTGCCAGAGGCCAAGCTCATTTCCTCTAGCAATTTGGAGTCAAAGGAGGGACAACTGACCATGGCCGACTACGAGATCTTTGACTTAGGGAAGGTCGTACTGCAATGCGGGCTGACGCTCCCCAAAGCCCAGCTCGCGTACAAAACCTACGGGGCATTGAACGCTGCGCGTGACAACGCGATTGTGATGCCCACTTTCTATGGTGCGCAACACGCTGAGAACGAAACCCTGATCGCGGCGTTGCCTACGCTTGATCTAAAGAAGTACTTTATCGTCGTGCCGAACATGTTCGGGAATGGATTGTCCTCTTCTCCCAGTAATACGCCTCCGCCGTTTGATCGTGCAACCTTTCCCAACGTTACCGTGTACGACAACGTTGTGTGTCAGCATCGTCTCGTGACTGAACACTTGAGTATCACGCGACTCAAGCTCGTCGTTGGCTTTTCGATGGGTGCGCAGCAAACGTTTCAGTGGGCGGCGCTGTATCCAGATATGGTACAAGCTATCGCTCCAATCTGTGGCTCGGCGCGGACATCGCCTCACAATCAGTTGTTTATTGAGGGAGTACGAGCCGCGTTGACCGCTGACGCTGCATTCGCTGATGGCTGGTATGAGAGTCCACCGATCAAAGGATTACGGGCCTTCAGTCGCGTCTACATGGGCTGGGCCTTCTCGCAGGACTTCTTTCGCGAACAAGAGTACCGCAAAATGGGCTTTGCCTCACAGGAAGATAGCGTGCGGTTTCTGGAAGGGTACTTCCGCAAACGAGATGCCAACGATCTGTTGGCGATGCTCTGGACATGGCAACATGCCGACATCAGCGCCAACGACATGTACAAAGGCGACTTCGCCGCAGCGCTGCGGGCGATCAAAGCACGGGCAATCGTCATGCCGGGTGAAACTGATCTGTATTTTCGTGTGCGAGACAATGAGTTAGAAGTTGAGCAGATGACGAATGCGAAACTCCGCCCTATTCCTTCGATCTGGGGGCATGTGGCAGGGATGGGGATCAACCCGCCGGATAATGCGTCTATTGATGCGGCGTTGAAAGAACTATTACAGGACTTACGCTTTGGACCTTAACAAGCCGTGACATGAGGGTTTTGTAGTTCAGCGCGGAGGTAATGACTAAACAAACTCTCCCGCACGGCATACAGGGTCTGGCCCAGTTCTTGAGCTTTCACTTTCAAGGATACCCACGCATGATAACAACATGCTAAGTGATTGCGCTGTGCCCGCGCCGCCC
>VGTJ01000076.1 GCA_016874775.1 Deltaproteobacteria bacterium | reverse complement strand
TCCTTCCTGCCCCAGCGGACCTTCCTGGGAGGAGAACCTATGGGGTGCGTGACGGGCCTGCACGCCGGATCGCTCCGAAGCTTTTCGGGTCGCACGGCCAGCGGCCGTGGTTTCAGCTAGGAATGACAGCACTCGGCGAGCATCTCACCTTCTTTCGTCAAGCAATACGCGCCTTGCGTGAAGTCGGAGCTCTGTCAGCCACGTCACAGGCTGTGGCCAATACAGTCGTCGCACCGATAGCACCCAAGGAGAGACCGATACGCGTGCTTGAGGTTGGTGCAGGGACAGGCGCAATTACACAAGCAATCTTGTCACGTCTCTCCCAGGGCGATCATCTCGATCTGTATGAAATCAACCCGGCGTTTGCGGCAGTCCTTCGCCAGACTGTCGGTAGCGTTTCTGGCCCTATGGTGAAGGTATATGAGGCTGATATCGAGAGCGTCGCTCATGATGTCCGTTATGATTTCATCGTTTCTTCTCTCCCCCTACTGAACCTGCCTCCCGACAAGGTCGACCGTATTTTTGTGCTCCTGCTCAGTGTCCTCAAACCAGGTGGTACGCTCAGCTACTATGACTACTGGGCAAAGGAACTCCGCCAATTCATTCACGGCACGGCAGAACGGCAACGAGTACGCGAAGTGCTGCGAGTCACGCGGGGTTACTTACAACGCTACCAATATCATCACCGCGTGATGTTCACAAATGTTCCACCCGCAAGCATTCATTACCTTCGCACAAGTCCTGCTGCCAGTGAGTAGGGAGAAGTGCTTCCCTTGTCTTTACCCTCTGGCCTTTGCTATACGGCAAATGTTAAGGAGAAAATCTCAGAAGGAGGGAAAGCTATGGCACTCTATTTCGATGAAGTATGGCTAAAGGATCCAACACCCGAGCGAATGAAAGAATTCGTAAAGACGATTGGGCAAGCCGCGAAAAGCCCAGCGTCGATTGGTGCACCACAAGAAGTGAAATTTGTCGCCGGTCCGTGGGCATCGAACGAAGAACCAAAAGTGCTCTTCATCGTTGACATTCCCAATCATACTCCAACCTATCAAATCTTCGGCAAGTTGATGTCAACTGGATTGGTAGAGAAGCGTCGCCTCACTCCGATTGTCGAATGGAGCGAGGTGGAGAAGATGGCGAGTCAATTATAGCTCTCAGCCATCAGCTATTAGCTTTCAGCTAGACAGGGAAGGACTAATTTTTCCTTTCTGGCTGACGGCTCATAGCTGACAGCTAATAGCCGTTTACACAGAAACTTCACACACCTTGCAGGCTGCTGCAGCATTCGCCTCCGCCCGAATCCGATCCTCTTCAGTCTGATACTGCGGCGTGTCGTGCCGTGGCGTGCGCGCATCACCTTCTGTCATTGCCGTGCGTTTCCAATCTTCGTCATCCCAGCGAAATGGCAGGATCTTCATCTGCCCTGGCACTAGCAGTGAGGTAAAGCCTTCCAATGCCTGAAACATGATCTCACGCTGCAAATCCGGCTGATTGGGTTTTCCAGTTGTATGGCCTAACGGGTAGTCGAGAAATGCGGCACGCGGTGGATTTCCTGCTTTAAGGATATCGAGCGCACTGCCCATACAAAGCGTCGGGATGCCTGCGGCTTCGACTTGTCGTGCGATCAGTCCCACGGACTGATGACAGACTGGTCACACAGGCACCAGCAACGCAACATCAACTTGATCAGCGAGAAAGCGCTCAACTAAGCGTGGAGCCAAATCTTCAGTTACTCGGCGTGAGGAATAGATTCCTCCCATAAACGTGTAGAAGTTCTCAGCCAGTGATCCGATAACACCTTCCTTGACGAGTCGTCGCAACGTGTCGATGGGAAATACGACATTCGCATCTTTCCGTGCATCAGTCTGATCATAGGCAAAATGCGCAGTGCGAAGATCAGTGGTTTTTACTGTCGTCGGAATTGCTCGGAACGAGGCGTCATCTTTGAAGTGGAACGCAACCTGGCCAGTCACGTAGATTCCTCCAGAAGCAACTAAGCCCAGTTTGCACTGCGAGAGCGGCTTCTTCAGTGGCGTCCACGGTGGCACTTCGGGATTGTTCACCCATTGATAGGCCTTGTAACCCAGCTTGGCGTAATTGTCTGTGATACGAGTAATGTACTCGACTGGCGGGTGTGACATGGGGACCTCCTGAAGTCCACACTTTACGTATTCTGCAGAAGAATGCAAAGACGCATATTATGACGTTTTTTGAGGAACAACCCCTTCCAGGATAGTAATCAGAGAGGGCAACTCTTCAGTTATTGTCTGCCAAACAATATCAAGATCGACAGCGTCATAACCATGAATGAGTCGGTTCCTCATCTCGATAATGAGCGGCCAGGAAATTTATGAAAGCTGTTTTTGCCTTGTTTTGGATACACGATTTGCTGCTTCACCCACAATTTCGATCAATCGGACCACTGCCAACGAAAGCATGCGCGAGGCCTCCAAATCAGAACGATCCTTTCCTTCCATGAACGTAACAGCTTCGCGTGCATGCTCAAGCATATGCCGCAGGCTCACGTCGTCATCATGCTTAGCCATAGTACACTTCTGCTTCGGCAAGAACCTTGTCACGAAAATACGGACTCAAAAACTTCGGCGTATTGAGATCAACCTTCCGTCCCCCTAATAGTTCAGAGAGTTCTATTTCCATACCAGCAAAGCGGAGGAGTCCGGGGATATGGTTAGGTTCAAACTCCACCAACACATCGACATCACTCTTCGGACCAAAGTCATCTCGCAGCACCGATCCAAACAGTGACAGCTTACGGATGTGATGGCGGTGGCAGAACTCAGCAATCCGTTCCTTGGGGATTGAAATTCTCGCTCTGGTGTTCATGGTTTCATTCAGCTGCCTACTTTACCGCAAAGAACTCTAAAAAGTTCCCCTCATAGTCATAGACCACCGGCACATCTCCAAATGGCCCGCGTTCCTCACGTCGTATTTCAACACCATGTTTTTGTGCAATAGTTGCCAGTTGGTCATACGATTTGTCGGTGCTAAATGCGACATGACCAAAGGGCTGATGGCGGGCTGGATCACTCACCGTGAATCCTCCCTGCCAATGTTTATCCTGTGGCCAGAACTCCAGGTAGTCGGCTAACGGGTCCTGTTGTCCACGCCCGAACGTCACCGCTTTCTCCCCAGCCGGACGAAGAACCGGTCCGGGGTCAGTCACTTTGCCATTCAACAGCTCAGCATAGAGCGCAGCCGAACGTTCGGGGTCTTTCACACGAAACGACATGTGTAGCAGTGTTGCCATAATCAGTCCTTCCTTTTATTCCGCAATCCGCAATCGACAATCCGCAATGTCTCACCGTCCCATCTTAATACGATCTTCCTGCGCCCAGCCTTCTTTCAACGGTACCATGAAATGCGGCGTCAATGTCACTTTCTTGAAGTACCAGCGGCCATTTTCTTTGACGTATTCATCATCAAATCGTGCTGCCACCAGATAGCTTTCTCCTTTGTGGACCGGAGTTGCTTCCAGGTAGCTCAGCCCCGTAGCCGTGTTGCCGTTCACGGTCACAACATGATTGTGAAGATACTGTTTGACGAACGGTACCAATTCAGACAGGCCCTTCTGAAAGAAACGAATGATCTTCTCTCGCCCGATTGCAGTCCCAAGGTGCGAGTAATGGAGTTCAGCATCGGTACTAAAGAGTTCGCCAATCCCATCCGGATTTTTCTCGTTCACACATTCATGAAACCGCATACGTAAATTTTGAATTGCCCCACGGTCCTCAAGTTCTTGGACCTGTTTTTCCAGCGCCTGTACTCGGTGTTCGAGATCTGCTGTCGCCATATTGAACCCTCCTTAGATTTCTTGTCACACCCTCCTTACTATGCCAAAGTAGACTGCTCTCGCAAGAGAAAAGGAGGTTTTATGGCTACGCTTCGCGTTTGGTTGTACTGTGGTGCGATCTTTTGCCTATCTTTGCTGGGATCGGAGAGTTACGGTGCAGGGGAAGAAATGGCGGTGCCTGCCTGTCATGCCCCAGAAGAAGGTATTGTCTCGCGTGCCATCATGGAACGACCGGTCGCGTTAACACGAGCCGCAGGACAGTTGCACCAGAAAGTCAGTACGACCTCAAAGGAAGCGCAGGCGTATTACGATCAAGGATTTGCCTATCTCGCGTCCTATGTCTGGATCGAAGCCGCGCGTTCGTTTCACGAAACCCTACGACGTGATCCACAACTGGCAATGGCTCATCTTGGGTTGGCAAAAGCATACACTGGTGCTGAAGTCCTGGCTGAAGCGCAGGTACACTTGCAGAAGGCTCAGGAACTAGCCAAGACAGGAAAAGTCACTCCCAAAGAGGCAAAATGGATCGCACTTGCAGTGCAGCAGGTCGAAGCCCTCAACGCACCAGCTGAGGAACGTGCCGCAAAGCATGAAGCGTATAAGAAAGCTGTCGATGAGCTGATCACACTTGATCCGAGTGACCCGCACGCGTGGGTATTACGTGGCAATGCCGAAGAACCTGGGGTGTGGGGACGTGGCCAAGCGGGTGGTGTCGGCTCGATTGCTTATTATGAAGCGGCTCTGAGGCGCGATCCCAAGCACTTTGCCGCGCATCACTTCTTAGTACACTCCTATGAACGTATCGGGCATCATGCGATCGCGGCAGAACATGGTCGCAAATACGCGGCTGCGGTTAAGCAAGTACCGCATGCCTCGCACATGTATGCGCATGTGTTACCACGCGTTGGCAAATGGCAAGAAGCGCTGAAACAACTGACGCTCGCTGACCAGTTGGAGCGGGACTACTACAAAGCACAGAACATCTCCGCTGGCCAAGATTGGCATCATGGTCACAACCTGCATCTGCTCGGAACCGTACAGTTGCGACTGGGGAACGAGGCAGAAACGGAACGCTTATTTCAAGAGGCGTTTCAATTACAAGATTACGGTCGACGATCCGGCTATTACAGCGGACCATGGATCGAGTACTTACTCGCACGTGGCCGTAATGAAGAAGCGCTTAAGGCAGCACAAGAAGTTGAGAAACGTTCTTCCGCAGCAGCACGTCTGATCGGCGCGGCATTACAGGGAGAAGCACTGGTCGCCCTGGGTCGTATTGCAGAAGCCCAACAAGCGCTCACCCGGGCACAGACAGCAGCAGACACGTATGTGCAAGAGGCACGCAATACCCCCTATGAGTCATTCTCCACTCGCTTCACAGAACCATTCCTGAAAACGTTGGAAGGAGAGATTGCCCTACACGGGGAAAATCCAGCAGCAGGAGAGGAGATGCTGGTGAAAGTGGCCGATGGATTTGCCGTGAGCCCGCTGCTCGATGCCTGGGCGGTTGGGTTGTTACATCTACAACGTGTGACAGTGCATGCACGCCAAGCAGGAAGAACGGCGCTTGCCAGTGCGTTAATCGAGCGCGTACGTAAGATCGATCCGGAGTTTGCTGAGAAAATGACGGCTTCGACTACTGTCGCGGCGGTGCGGTGAGGACTCACGATTCACTGCAATCATGGTGAAAGAGGATGATAATGGGGCAGTATCACAAAGCTTGCAAAATTGGCGGTATTTTCTTCGCGACGATGTTCCTTGGAATAGTCATGTCTCCCTTTCTTCTTTCTGCCCAACAAAGCCCAACTCCCGAACAACGCCTCCAAGAACTCGGCCTCACACTTCCAGTTCCTGCCAAACCGGTGGCGAACTTTGTCACGGCAGTACGCACTGGCAACCTCATCTTTCTGGCTGGTCACGGTCCTTGTGGTGAAGCGAGTGACAAAGTCAAAGGTAAGGTTGGCAAAGATCGATCGATTGAGGAAGGTTATGAGGCAGCACGGCAAACTGCCTTGTGCCTGCTGGCAACGTTAAAAGCCGAGATCACAGACCTCAATCGCGTCAAACGCATCGTACGCGTTTTCGGCATGGTCAACGCCACCGATACTTTTGACAAGCATCCACAGGTGATCAACGGTTGTTCAGATCTGTTGGTAGGAGTGTTCGGTGAACGCGGGAAACACGCCCGTGCTGCAGTTGGTATGGCATCACTCCCGTTTCATTGGACGGTGGAGATTGAGATGGTGGTGGAAGTGGAGGAACCATGACTACAAGGTTCACGGTGTATCAGAGAAGAGGCAGGCATTGCAGAATGCAGATTGCGGATTGAAAGACTGGGGAAGTTCATGCTTTCTCATTCTGCATTCTGCATTCTGCATTCCGCACTCTGCAATTTTCTACCCTTTCCTCTTCGCCACCTCCGTAATCGCTCCCAGCAAATTGTCCACTTGCTTCGCCGTCACCATAATATGAAGTGACGCCCGATTGACATCCCAACCAATTTCTTCGTGCGTCACATTCCGGATATAGATACCATGACGTTCCCACAACAAATCAACTAACTGTGTGGTTTTCACATCTTTTACCGTAAACGCTACTAGCGCACAGCTCAAACGCGAATCGTCCGATGAGTACACGTCGACACCGTCGATAGCCCGCAGACCGTTCAAGAGCCGACGCGCAAGATAGCGATCGCGCGCTTCAATCGCTTCGGGCATAATCTGATTATGAAAATCGAGTGCCGCATTCATCGCGAATTTGGCCGGATAGTCGATCGAGCCGTGGTACTCATACTTGGCTGCACCGACACAGGCCTCGGCCATCGTTTGCGGTGGCGGTTGACCGTACATCGTCTTGCCATTGACCGCACCCGCGAACATCGTTGGCCAGACGCGCTCTTGCATCTCTTCGCGCACATAGAAAAAGCCGGTGAACATCGAAGCCAGAACCCATTTATGACAGGGACCAGCATACATGTCGCATCCGAGGTCATGCACATTGACTTTCATCATCCCTGGCGGCTGCGCGCCATCGACCAGTGTGACTACGCCTTTGGACCGTGCGAGTGCGCAAATCTCTTTGACCGGCATGACACAGCCATCGGTGTAGTTGATATGACAGAAGCTCAACAGTTTTGTCTTCGGCGTCAGCGCCGCGTCAAATGCGTTCAGCAACTCGTCAGGATTCTTTGGTGGATGAAACTTTCGATCAGCGAGGTCGATGATGCGAACCGACAGGCCTTCTCGTGCAGCCCGGTGCAGAATTGGATTCCCGCCCCAGGGGTAGTCATGATTGGTAAAGACAATCTCATCTCCTGGTTTGAGATCAACACCAAGCGTGCCAAAGATCATTCCCTCTGTCGTATTACTGGTAAAAGCAACCTCCGTTGGTTTTGCACCAATGAACGTCGCCAACTTACCGCGTAAGGCATCCAAGAACGCCTTATTACAGCCAGTCTTAGTGAAACTGAAGTAATCAGCGTTGACATTATTGAGCGCGTCAAGCTGCGCGAGATGCACACTGCGCGGTGACGGTCCACGCGTGCCAGTGTTCATATATGCGATGTTTTTGCGCAGTAAAAATTCTCTTGCCACTGACTCCCAGTAGCGCTCGTCATCAGGTGCAGCTCCTTTCCCTCGCTTGAGTGGCGTTGCTGATGGAGTGGCTAACGCTAGCGTACTCCATGGCAGAGTAGTCAAGGCAGCACTACTGAGTAGGTGTCCCAAAAAACCGCGACGCGAGAATCGGTGTAGTCTCTGCAGGTCTTGAAAGCGAGAATGGAAATAAGCAAAAGACTCTTCCATAAAACCTCCGCACCTAGCAGCCTTGTGTTATTTCACCCGGACAAACTTCTGTAACGAATGACAGTCAAGCGGAATCAATCCTCGTTTTCCGCCAGCGCTATAGTTCACTTCACTGACATAGAGATCGCCACGTGAGTCTGCCCAGATGCCGTGTGGTGCAAAGAAGTTCCCTGGCGCAATTCCATCTTCACCACCAAAGCGAGTTTGTATTTCACCATCAAGAGTAAGGACACTGACACACGCATGGGGTTCATGTGCCGGGACGGCGGCCCCCATGTTCGCAGGCATCCCCCCTGCCCGGAAGCCGAGTTCAGCCACAAACAAGTTCTCGTCGGCATCAATGTACAAATCATCGGGTCGACTCACATGGGTCCAAGACGTAACGTAGGTCCCATCCCCTTTGAATACTTGAATCCGCGAATTTTCACGGTCTGCGACATACACGGTTCCACGACGGTCGACCGCAATCGCGTGCGGAAGCCGGAATTGTCCGGGTCCACTACCGGGTTCCCCCCATGAGAAGAGCAATTCCCATGTAGGAGAAAACACATGCACCCGCGCATTCCCGTACCCATCGGCGACATACAAATTGCCATTGGGTGCCAATGCGACGTTCGTCACCATGTTGAATGGTCCAGCCGCCTGTTGTACTGGAGTGTCCCACGCTTTGAAGCCAGTCTGCGCTGGCTTGTCTTTCTCACCGAGAGTGTGTAGGAGCTTTCCGTCAAGCGTAAGGATACGAACAGTATGATCAAAGTTATCAGCACAATAGACCCGATCGTCGGCCCCTATGAAAATACCATGCGCGTTGGTAAACACCCCTTCACCCCAGGCGTTGAGGAATTTTCCGTCGCGGTCGAAAACAACCATCGGATGCGCACCCCGGTTGAAGGCATATACCCGATCTTTCGAGTCCGTCGCTACCCCTGCCACTTCGACAAACGACCATCCTTCCGGGAGTTGCTCCCATCCTTGTCGCACTTCATATTCGAGTTTATTTCTTCCAGTGGCCATCTGAGTCCCCCTCCTTCTTGCTTTTTTCCTATACTGGCCACTACCATAAGAATGTCCTGTCGAGAAGGGTGAAAATCGCCAGGATTCCTAGATTCGCTCATGTACCGAACGAAAGGACGGCGGGACAGGTGGAAGTCGTGCGGCCACCGACCCCCACGTACGATTTGATATGAATGACCGTTGGCTCTTTCGCGTCACTCTCGGTTTCGCTTCTGCGCTCCTCATCGTGGGTGCGATCGGAATTGTTTCGTATCGGAGTACGACGCGTTTGGCAGAGACGACGACACAAGTCGCACGGAGTCACTCAATCCTTGTCGCATTTGAAACGTTACGGATATTACTCAAAGATGCCCAGCGCGGCGCCTATGGGTATATTCTCACCGGGGATCGCCGCAATTTGGAGCCTTATTATGCGGCGGTGGAAGGCACTGATCGGCAGATCGAAAAAATCCTACGGCTGACAACAGAAAGTGATTTCCAACGACATCCCCTCCAGAAGCTCCAGCCTCTTGTTACCCAATCACTCGCTGAGATCAAAAAACAGCTCGACCTCCGCACGAGCCAGGGAGCCGAAGCCGCGATACGCGGCCTCTCAAACGAACAGGTCTGGAAGAGTACCGACGAAATCACCCGCCTCATTTGGGACATGGAGGCCGAAGAAATGCGGATACTCGACGGGAGAGAACGAGCAGCAGAACGGCGCATGCGACGAACCGTTTTCGTCATTGTCCTGGGCAACGTCATTGTGTTCATCCTCGTCTCGCTAGGTATCGCCATTGTTCGCTCCGAACTCACCGCTCGACGGCGAGCAGAAGCAGAGAGTCTCCAAGCAAAAGAGGCGGCAGAGGTCGCCAATCGTGCCAAGAGTGAGTTTCTTGCCAGCATGAGCCACGAGATTCGTACGCCACTCAACGCCATCATCGGCATGGGCGATCTCCTCAACGAAACCACGCTTTCTCTTGAACAACGCGAGTATGTGCGCATCACGCGAACGGCAGGCGACACGCTTCTGAGCGTGGTAAACGACATTCTTGACTTCTCGAAGGTTGAAGCCGGTCGTGTCGAGATCGAACACATCCCATTTCATCTTCATGACCTGATCGATAGCACGTGTGAAGTCATGGCCATCCGAGCCCATGAAAAAAGGCTGGAGCTGAGTTGTCTCTTAGCAGAGCACGCTCCCTCACATGTAGTTGGTGACCCGGCTCGTCTCCGACAAATTCTGGTCAACTTGTTGGCAAACGCCATCAAATTTACTGAGCAGGGAGAAGTCGTTCTCGAAGTCAAGAATGTCGCGTCAGGAGAGGCGCCCGGAGTCCCACCACTCCGACCCTCAAACTCCACCTCCCAAACTCTCTTACAATTTTCCGTACGCGACACTGGTATTGGTATTGCGCCCGATAAACTTCCCGTGATTTTCGAGAGTTTTACTCAAGCCGATTCTTCAACCACCCGACGCTATGGCGGCACTGGCCTCGGCTTAACCATCACGAAACGCTTAGTTGAGTTGATGAAAGGTCAGATCTGGGTAGAAAGTCATCCGGGAAGCGGGAGTACGTTTTTCTTTACCATTCCCATACAGCCCGATGCCGAGGCACAGCTTCCTGTCGAGACTCCACAAACCTCCCTGGCAGGATGCTGCATCCTCGTTGCCGATGACAACACAATCACTCGCAGTGTGATTCGCCAACTGCTCACTGTTCATAATGCGGAGGTCGAAGAAGCACCAACAGGCAATGAGGCCATCACCAGGCTCACCCGGAGCCGCGCGATAGAGGCCACACCTGCAGTACTCCTGCTTGATAGCGACATCCCAACCGAGGACAGTTTTGATACAGTCCAGACGATTCAGACTCTCCTCAACGTCCCGGATCTCACAATTATCATGCTCATTGCGGCAGGGCGTAGTCGCGATCTCGCTCGCTGTCAAGCGCTCGACTTGCCTTACGTTATCAAGCCCATCAAGCGAGTGGCTCTTATCGACACCATACAGGAAACTCGGACCAGGGCTCCCAAACAGGCTGAGGTAGTACCGCTCCCCACCACGCCGACCTCCATCGCGCCATCTTACGCGCTGCAGATTCTCCTTGTCGACGATGACCCGTATAATCGCGTCGTGATCCAAACCTATCTGCAACATACGCCGCATCGCGTTACTACTGCTGAGAATGGCCGCCTGGCAGTCGAGAAATTCAAGGTAGCCTCGTATGACATCGTGCTCATGGACATTCATATGCCCGACCTTGATGGCCCCTCTGCTGTTCAAGTGATGCGGTCTTGGGAGCGCACGCAACAGCGGCCGCCTATTCCAATTATCGCTTTGACCGCTTCTGCGGTGAAGGAAGAAATCCACGAATGTCTCAGAGTTGGTTTCACCGCGCACGTCACAAAGCCCATAAAAAAACAGACATTGCTCGAAGTGTTGCGTCATCACGGAAATATACTGACACCCCATTCCGCGGAGGGTTCCAACCTGCCGACAACCGAACAGGTCAGTATTTCGCAGAAGATTCGCACCATCATTCCGCAGTATCTGCAAGATCAGCGTGGAATCGCCACCTCAATTTTGGTGGCTCTGGAACAGCGCGACTACGAGACTATCGAGGAACTTGGTCACAAGATGCGCGGCTCCGGAGGTAGTTTTGGCTTTGATATGCTCACCAACATCGGTCAGAATCTAGAAGAAGCAGCGCGCAAGAAAAACCAGGAAGCAGTTCGTCACTGGCACTACGAACTGAGTCGCTACCTCGATCGTGTTCAGGTCGTGTATCACTAGGAATTATCCGCGCCGTTCCGCTCGATCCAACACCTCAACTACCGCACTATGCCCTTGCGCAGCCGCAAGGGTACGTGCTTCTTTTCTCTCACGCCCGCTCATAGACCTGGCCTTCTGTGACTCCAGGAACGCCTGTACAGCCTCACTATGCCCTTGCCACGCGGCATACATCAACGGCGTCCATCGCTGCGAATCGAGGACAGACGGATCAGCCCCTGCACGCAACAACTCAGAGACAACTGTCGGATGTCCTTTCCACGCAGCATACGTCAGTACCGTCCAACCACTACTTGCCTTGGCATTCACCTGCGCCCCACGGTCGAGCAACAAACGCACCATCTCCTGATGCCCATTGCTTGCCGCAAGCATGAGGGCCGTCGTGCCCTGGATGTTGCGCTTATTCAGGTCTGCACCGCCCTCACACAACCGTGAGACAAGACCAAGGTGATTGTGTCGTGCCGCTAACATGAGTGGCGTCCACCCTCGCGGATCAGTCATGTTCGCCGGGACTCCGGCATCCAGCAGCGATTCAGCATACGCGATCTCTCCACGTTCAATACTCCGCAGCAGCTCGCGCTCCGAGAACCCACGGTGAGCCGTTACCTGCGCAAGTTGTCCGACTCCTGAGCGACGCAGGGTACGCGAGAACGTCTCTCCACGTCCATGTGAATCTGTCACTAGCGAGGCAAAGGTGCGTCCATTGTCGCTCAGAGCAATCACGGCCAGCACTCCAAGCGCAACCACTGCCCAGTGCCATCGAGGTCGTAGGGACAGTCGTCCACCCGACATCACACGTCTTTCTTGTTGTCCTGCTATTCCCCGCGTCATATCCCTGTCCCCTCTACCGTCCTGAGTGCGACAATTTGACATGTTCATCTCGTGCCTCACTCCTTCTCGATAACTATTTCAACGCGACGATTTCTCGCGCGTCCTTCCGGGTTATCGGTACCGTCGGGATTTGCATTGGGTGCGACCGGACGTGACTCTCCGTAGCCGAACGTCGTCACTCGCTCACGTCGCAAATTATTCACAATGAGTTCGTTTGCAACTGTTTCGGCTCGGGCTTTCGACAGGGTCACGTTATCCTCAGTCTTGCCGACTGCATCAGAGTGACCTTCGATAGACAGGTTCCGCTTCTCAGCACGAGGATGATTGAGGATGACCGCCATCGCATCGACCGTTTTGCGTGCTTCAGGGCTCAGGTCAGCACTGCCAAAAGAGAAAAAGACATATGGAAGAGTGACGACAACACCTCGGTCTGTTTCTTGAACTTCGAGCTGTTGTTCACGTAGTTTTGTAACGAGATCCCATTGTTCCGCGCATCCAGCGAGGAGCAGGGCGAGAAAGAACACCCAAGCCAACCGCCGCATCACCTACCTCCCCTCCAACCTCATCCACACTTCCCACTCCCGTAGCTTAGGGTCGGGGTATGCGAAGTATAGCCTCTTCTCTTTCGTTTGTCGCACTTAGGCGATTTTTTTGGAAAGAATATCCCCTATCTCGGGTATCCCCTTTTTCGGAAATCGCCTTACAGCATGGTGCGTTCTCTACCCAAACTTTTGCTCTCAGTACTCCTTGCGACAGAGCGGGTCGCAAGGTAGGTTTTCGCCAACTAACGTCGGTGTTCTTAGCTCGCCAACAAGGAGGTAGGTTATGAAAGTCGGATTGTTTGGCATCAATATGAATGTGTGTAGCGACCCAGATGTTGCAGCTCGGGTGGCAAGAGCCGCGGAGAACGCAGGTTTTGAATCGGTGTGGACAGGAGAACATGTTGTGCTCCCTGACCCACAAGCACCGCCCTCGCCGCTTCCTCCGGACTATCCGTTACTAGACCCAGCGGTTGCGTTAGCTTTCGTTGCTGCGCACACAACCAAGGTCAAGCTGGGCACGGGAATTATCATTCTTCCGCAGCGTAACCCGCTCGTCCTGGCAAAAGAACTTGCCAGTGTTGATGTCGTCTCAAAGGGACGGCTCATTTTTGGTCTCGGCATTGGCTATCTCAAACCGGAATTCGACGCGTTAGGTATTCCCTTTGCCGATAAAGGCGCACGCTCGATGGAATATCTGGAAGCGATGCAAGCGGTGTGGGCACAGGCGCAACCAGCGTATCAAGGGAAATTTGTTTCGTTCGGGAAGATTCAGGCCAAACCGCAACCAGTACAAAAGCCATACCCCTCGGTGGTGATTGGCGGCCATACTCCAGAAGCATATCGGCGTACAGTGCAATATGCCAACGGCTGGTATGGCTTCGCGCTTGATCCAGGCAAAACGGCGGAGTGCCTGGCTGGCCTCAAGAAAGCTGCGCAGGAAGTGAGTAGGCCCTCAGCACTCGGGGCACTGGAAATCAGCATCACTCCTGGTCCCACGCTGGATCTCGACACCGCGAAACGGTATGCCGACCTGGGAGTTGACCGGGTCATTCCCTTTCCACGCGCGAAGACCGAACAAATTGTACAGGATTTTATCACAGAGACAGCAGACAAGGTGATTGGGCGGGTATAACTCCGGCCAGAGAGCCCGGCACCCGCAAGTTGCCACTCCAAGTGAAGCGAAGAGTCTCTTGGAGAGATTCTTCGCGAAGTTTAGCCTGAGCATAGTCGACGGGCTCAGAATGACACATCCACACGGGTTTCGTGCGAAGAGCAGAAATATTTCGTGTCCTCATTGAGAATGGGGCAAGAGTTCTACCACACATCTGCAACTGCGAGGCTCACTCCGCCCGGGAGTAGCAGCGTATCGCCAGGAACGGCAACCCGTTCTTGGCGGTAACGTCGATTCGCAAGATCAGGGCCACTGAACACCTCGATCCGACGGTCGACGAGATTGACAATCCAATATTCGGGAATGGCACTCCCCGCATACACAGCCCCTTTGCGGCTACGATCAAATGCAAGTGTTGACTCTGCCACCTCAATTACAAGGAACACGTCGCTTGCCTGTGGATGCACCTGGGGATAGTCGTCTGCATCAAATCGGCAGATTGCAACATCCGGTTCTGGTTCACTCCAATCGTTTAAGATAATAGGGAGTTGGGCACGGATGGTAAAAGCTGTCCCTAGCAAGCGAAACAGCAGGAAACTCAAACGCGCGATGCGACTTGCATGTGGGGGATTATGAGGTGCTATATCGATGATCTCGCCATCGAGTAATTCCATACGTTTATCTGCAAATAGGCTGGTTTCGCCTATTCGATAATACTCGTCACGCGTAAAACGATGCGGTGTTGACACAGCAGCCATGCAGGAATCCTAGACCAGCGAGAACACAGGATCAAGACAAAAAAATCGGGGACACGAAGTTTCGTGTCCCCGATAAGGAATAACCTCAATAGCGTCCTGTACTCATCTTGCTTGCGTGCCTGTAGGTTCTCTTTCCCCTCGTGGGAGAGAGACAGAGAGAAAGGGGCACGGAGCAATCATTGTACCTATCGTCACCCTTTCCCGAGGATGGAGAGGGGACGAAAGTTGCTTGCAGACGCTAGCTCGCCAACGACATCCCCTGCGACCCGAGCTTGCCATAGGTGAGGCCAGCGAAGGAACTCACTTTCTGCGATATTTCCCCAAAGACCTCAGTAATCGACACTGGCTCAGTTCCACCTAACTTACCTCGCAGCGTCGCGAGGACTTCCCACCCTGTTTTGGCTTCTCCTGGAGGAGGAAATGCCTGGCGTGCACGTTGTACCCGACCAGCATGATTCGTATAGGTTCCGTCAGTTTCCGGCGCCGTACCAATTGGAAGCAGCACATCTGCATATTCAGCGGTACCGCTATAGTCGGTATCACAAACGATGACTTCGGCATTGCCCAAAGCTTTGTCGAGTTTGTCTTGCGGAAAGGCAGCGCTCAGATCAGCCGCAAACACGAGCAGCACCTTCACCTCACCTTTTTCTGCTGCATTCAACACGTCCTCTGCTGTCGGTCCACCATTCAGCAAGCCAAGGGCCTTTAATCCTCGCGTGTTGGGATTTTTGTCAGCCTTGATCAGGAAATCATCATGCGCGGCATTCGCTGGCGACCACGAAAGCCCGGCAATGGCGGTCGTACCAACCTGCTCTTGGAGAAGCCGGGTAAATAAATAGGCTTCTTCATTGGTCGCTTTGGCACCAACAATTCCCGCGATAGCCTTCGCGCCGTGTTGCTCTTTCACCTGGGACACCCGGTCAAGCACGCGACTGACCGCGTGATCCCAAGAAATCGGCGTAAAGGCGCCATTCTCTCGTGCCACCGGATTGAGAATACGGCTTTCTTTCTGAAACTCTTTGTACCAAAGCCGACCTTCATCACACATCCAGTACTGGTTCACATCCGGATTGGAGCGTGGACGAAAACGAAACATCTGCCCGCGCCGATGGTAGATATCGATATTGCAACCGTTCGCACACTTTGTGCAAATCGACTCCACTTTTTCGAGGTACCACACGCGCGCTTTGAAGCGAAAATCTTTGTGCGTGAGCGCACCAACCGGACACACATCGACCACATTCGCCGAATACGGATTGTCAAGTTTTTTGCCGGGGAAGAGGTCAATGTAGGTATGGTCACCGCGCGCAAAGAGGCCGAGTTCGCTGGTTTTCGTCACTTCATCAAGGAAACGGGTGCAACGAGCACAAAGGATGCAACGCTCTTGGTCGAGCACCACCTGTGGACCAATATCGACCACTTTCTTCTTCTCGACCTTCGCCTCTAAAGGAATCTGGCTCTGATGCTTGCCATAATCCATGTAATAGTCTTGCAGCTTACACTCACCAGCTTGGTCACAAATCGGACAGTCGATGGGATGGTTAACCAGGATAAATTCCAGCACCGCTGTTTGCGCAGCTTTCACCTTTGGGCTCGTCGTTTTCACGACCATACCTTCAGTGACTTTGGTGTTGCAGGCAATCTGCAACTTCGGCATCTTCTCGATTTCGACCAAACACATGCGGCAGTTCCCGGAGATGCTTAATCCTGGATGATAACAGTAGTGCGGCACCTCGATATCGAGCTGCTCCGCTGCTTGGATCACATTATATCCGTCAGGGACCGTGACCTTTTTTCCGTCGATTTCAATTGTTGGCATGTGTTCCTCTTAGCTCTCGGCTATCAGCCTTCCAGCAGTCAGCGAGAACAAAGTCATTAAGCGATTGCATGAATCAGGCTGAAAGCTGAAAGCTGACTGCTTGTATCACGCTGCATGCTGATGACGATGAGCACCTTCGCCCTCTTTCTTAAACGGACACCGACCAAGGGTGACATGTGCCACAAACTCATCTCTAAACTTGGATAAGAAACTTTGTGTTGGCATCGCGGCAGCATCAGCTAACACGCAAACGGTATTACCCATCATATTGGCAGCAATTGTATCCAGGCGATCAATGTCTTCCATTTTCCCATGCCCTTCTTCGAGACGGATGAGAAGTTTATGCAACCACCCCGTCCCTTCGCGACATGGTGAGCATTGTCCACAGGATTCGAGATGGTAAAAGCGAGCAATCACCTCAAGCGCTTTCACCATGCAAGTGTCCTCGTCCATAACGATGACCCCTGCTGAACCGAGAAATGCGTTGATCTTCCGCATCGAATCAAAGTCCATCGGCGCATCGATTTGGTCTGGAGTCAGCAACGGAAAGGACGAACCACCAGGCATCACCGCCTTCAATTTCTTGCCGCCACGGATACCACCACAGTGATCGTACAATAGCGTACGCAACGAAATTCCCATCGGCAGTTCATACAGCCCAGGTTTTTCCACGTGACCACTGACACAGAACAATTTCGGTCCAGGTCCACTTTCTGGCCCAATTGCTTTGAACCAGGCTGCGCCTTTGTCCATGATCATCGGTACGCACGCCAGGGTTTCGACATTGTTGACAATCGTCGGACACCCGAACAACCCATAGGCCGCTGGAAATGGCGGCTTGATCCGCGGATATGCGCGTTTGCCTTCAAGTGATTCGATCAGGCCAGTCTCTTCACCACAGATATAGGCACCAGCACCACGATGCACATAGACATCAAGATCATAGCCAGTACCAAAGATATTCTTGCCGAGGTATCCCTTGGCATACGCTTCAGCAATTTGCTCTTCCAAGCGTTGCGCACCAAAGACAAACTCACCACGAATGTAGATGTAACAGACGTGGGATTTGATAGCGTAAGAAGAAATCAGAATGCCTTCTAACAAGATGTGCGTATTCCACTCAATGATCGCACGATCTTTGAAGGTACCAGGTTCGCTTTCGTCGGCGTTACAGCACAGGTAAACCGGTTTCTGCGAATCTTTGGGCAAGAAACCCCACTTCATGCCAGTCCCAAAACCTGCACCACCACGACCACGCAGATTAGAGGCTTTCACTTGTTCAGTGACCTCTTCAGGTTTCATGGTTGTCAACGTTTTGCGAGCGACTTCGTAGCCCCCATTGGCAACATAGACATCGAGTTGATGAAAGTTGGGAATATCAAAATGACGCAGCAATACCTTTTCGGCCATGCATCATGCCTCGTTTCGCATAGAGTGTAAGTCGTTGGGAATCATAAGAAAAATTGCACGGCGAGCATATCGGCCCAGGTTTTTACTGTCAACGGGATTGCACTGAGGACAGAACCTGGAAAGCCAAAGGAGCCTGTCATTGCGAGCGTAGCGAAGCAATCTCTTCCTAAAGTGCTTACCGTGAGATTGCTTCGTCGCTTTTCGCTCCTCGCAATGACATCGTATGCTCTCTATCCCAGCAACCTGGTAGCATACGCATTCGCAAGTCTCGCAAACTCCGCCAAACTCAACGTCTCCCCACGTCGTTGAAAATCGATCCCGGTTTGTGCACTGACCTCGTCGAGATTTTCGTAACCTGCCGACTTAAGTGTATTGCGTAGGGTTTTGCGTCGTTGCGCAAACGCGGCTTTGACAATACGGCGAAATACCGCCTCATCTGCAAGCGGCACTCGCGGCTGTACCTGAAAGACAATACGGATCACCTGAGATTCAACTTTCGGCGGTGGGAAGAAACTTCCTGGCCCAACTGTGCAGATCGTCGTCACCGTTCCATACATTTGCGTTAACACCGACGGCACGCCATACGCCTTGGTTCCTGGTGTCGCCGTCAGTCGTTCTGCCACTTCTTTCTGAATCATCACCGTCGCGCTGCGGAATTTCTGACGATGATCGAGCAAACGAAAAAGAATCGGAGTAGCAACGTTATAAGGTAGACTCGCCACGACATGAATCTCAGGATCAGGAAAGACTGCCGCGATATCGAGCGAAAGGAAATCCGCCGTGGCGACCTGTACATGCTCACGGTCAGCGAAGTGCTTTTCCAATCGCGCAACCAGAACGGTATCGACATCGACGAGATACAATCGACCCGCACGAACAGCGAGTTCATCAGATAGCACGCCCAGTCCAGGGCCAATTTCGAGGACACTATCTTGCGGATGAATCTCCGCTGCTTCGATCATGTGCGTGACAACAGTCGGGTTAATGAGAAAGTGTTGACCAAACTGCTTGTGTGGTCGAACACCGAGTTCGTTGAGTACAAAGCGGGTTTGTTGGAGTAAAGAAGGCACAATGGATACGTTAGAGCGGAAGAGCAGCGGCAGCGTTGAGTTGTAACGAAGCGCGTTGCCCAGCCGCGAGTCTCCAGGCACCAGCAAAGGCAATCATCGCGGCGTTGTCAGTACAAAGTTTCACGGAAGGAAGAAAAACTCGCAGACCATTTTTTTCTCCTTCCTCTGTCATACGTTGACGTAAGCGTGAGTTCGCCGACACTCCGCCAGAAATCACTATTCTTTGTGCGTTGTAGTCACGCGCGGCCCGTAAGACATTGGCGACTAACATTTCAACAATCGCCTCTTGATAACTGGCAACAATATCTTCGTCTCGATAACTCCCTCGTTCAGGAGCGGCAAGAAATTGACGCAGCGCAGTTTTAAGGCCACTAAAACTGAAATCGTACACTCCTGTCTCTTTCGTCTTATACGGCACGGCTCTGAGGTGAGCACGAGGGAATAGGATCGCTTGCGGGTTCCCTTGCTTTGCTAACTGATCAATCACTCGCCCACCCGGATAGCCAAGGCCGAGCATCTTTGCCCCTTTGTCGAAGGCTTCACCTGCGGCATCGTCACGCGTGGCGCCAAGTCGTTGATATTCCCCCCAATCACGCGCTAGGTACAAAGACGTATGGCCTCCGGACACCAGCAAACAGAGAAACGGAAATTTCACGTCTTGTTCGAGTAACACCGCAAGCAAATGACCTTCAAGATGATTGATGCCAATCAATGGTACAGTCTTCGCCATCGCCAGGGCTTTTGCCACTGATACACCAACGAGCAACGATCCGACCAAACCAGGACCACACGTGACCGCAATCCCGTCAAGCTGGTCTAATCGCACCTGTGCCTGGACCAGCGCTTGGTCAACGATGGGAAGAACATTTTCCATGTGATGACGAGAAGCGAGTTCAGGCACGACTCCGCCATAACAACTATGGACATGATCTTGTGACGAAACGACATTGGCAAGGATCTCTTTCCCGCGTATGACTGCTGCCGCCGTATCATCACAGGAGGTCTCGATACCGAGTATGAGCAATGGGCTACTGGGGAACGGTGTCGTCAGCATCCGGCTCCTCTCCGGCGAGACGCGCAAGCGCACTCATGGCGCGCAAGTTCTGCGGAAATAATCGGAGGCTTTTGCGATATGCTCTGCGCGCTTGTGGCAGTTCGCCCAGATCCTCATACACCGCTCCTTGAGTACTGATCGCTTCGCTGCGCCACGCCAAATCTCCACGCGTCAACAAGGTGTCGGCTTTGCGTAAGAGTGGCAGTGCTCTTTGATGTTCACCATGTGTCAACGCCAATTTGCCCAAGAAGTAGTAGCTATATGGCTGCAGTGGAGCGATTTCGATTGCGCGTTCAAAGAGGCTTCGTGCTCGTCCCCCTTCCTCTTTGTCCATCGCCTCGACGCCAGCGGCAACAAGCGTCACCGCAACCCGCTCTCGTGGTAACAGAGAATCCGTTCCAGGAAGCGCTGGCGGACCACTTGTAGCAACCGGCGGCTCTTCGGCACTCTCTGTGTCAGGCGGCGGATTCATTTCAGGTAAGGACGAGGTTGCATCATCCACTGGCGGAACAGATGGTCGGTTCTCTGAATCTCGATATGAAAAGTCCTCTTCAGCTTCAGGATATTGATCACGCGACTCTTCGTCAGCACTGTGCTCATCCGTGAATTCATCCTCCGGCGTGACAACCTGCGAATCAGGAGCGAGTTCCTCTTCCTCTAACGCTCCCTCTGCACCTCTGCGCTGATATTCCTGCGCAGAGGGCTGCCACTTCCAAAGGAAAATCGAGAAGAACAGAAGAGCGATAGTGACGACAACAATTTTCCATGTGGTTTGCATAGATATCAAAAAATTCGCCACCACGGCTTTTCCTGTGCTGGTGGACGACGACCTCGCTCCTCTGCCCTACCATCTTCACCAGCATCTAACTCGCGTCGCTCAGGGTTTGTCTCAACTGGAACAACGCCGGTTCCATGTCGAGAGCACGGGGCCCGCGGTTCCTCACCAGCGTAAAACGCTTCATCCATAACGATAGGGCATTGATCAGTCGCCCGTAATCCGGTTTGCGGATCAATGGCGACGACCGTCACTCCGACAGGTGGAAGAAATGCCGCTGAGGATTGCCCTGCGGTTACTTGTTTCATGAAATTGGTCCAAATAGGCAGCGCAGCCTGGGCTCCCGAGAGCCCAAGGGGTTGGCGCTGATCAAAACCAACCCACACCACGGTTACGAGGTCTGGAGTATACCCCACGAACCACGCATCACCATAATCATTCGTCGTTCCGGTCTTGCCCGCGGCAGGAAGAGTAAATCCTCGCTCTCGCGCCGTGCGGCCAGTCCCACGATCAAGAACTCCCTCAAGGAGATGAGTTAGCATGTAGGCGTCTTCTGGAGCAACAACTTGTTCCATTTCGATCCCATGCTGTGCAAGAGTTTCTCCTTGCTGATTGATCACGAGCGAGATCGGGCGCGGTAGCGTTTTCACACCATGATTGGCAATGGCACTAAAGGCAACAGCCACTTCAAAAGGAGAGACTTCTCCAGCCCCAAGAACGAGTGACGGGTACTGTGGGAGTGGACTGGTAAAACCGACATTCTCGGCGGTCTGACGGATGGCATCCAGACCAATCTCCTGCGCCAGCCGCGCAGTTGCCGCATTGAGCGAGAGTTCAAGCGCCCGACGCATAGAAACCGTGCCCAGATAGCGGTTATTGTAGTTGCCAGGATTCCACGCTTCGCCCTGAAACGCCCAGGTAAACGGAACATCTTCAAGGTGACTGGAGGGAAGAAATTTCCCTTCCCGTTTTTCGCGTTCCCGACTCAACGCCGTCAGAAACACAATCGGCTTGAACACCGAGCCCAGTTGACGGCGCGCTTGTGTTACGCGGTTGAACTGCGAAATCTGATAATCACGCCCGCCAATCATCGCCCGGATCGCGCCGGTCTGAGGTTGCATCGCGATTAGACAGGCTTGCAATTGTTCTTCCGCTGTCGTACTGCGTAAGCGCGGATATCTAGTTTCCAGCTCTTTCAGGCCTTTTTGCACAGCACGAGAAGCATACTCCTGCAACCCGGAATCAAGCGAGGTTAAGACCCGCAACCCAGAGGTCGCAAGGGTACTGTCAGGAAACTGTTCAGTCAGCGCTTTCCGGATGAAGTCGGCAAAATACGGAGCCTCATTCCCATCAGCCGGAAGCGTTCGCGGGACAATTTTTTCTTTGAGCGCAGCCTCATATTCTTCTGTACTCACAGAACCCAATTCACGCATTCGCTGGAGAACATCATTACGTCGTGGAATGATTCGATCAGGGTGCCGGAGCGGAGAATAGGCATTGGGCGCCTTCACCATTCCAGCCAGGACAGCCACTTCTCCGAGGGTCAAGTCACGAGGCTCTTTGCCAAAATAGACTCGTGCCGCTTCCCACATGCCGAAAATACCTTTTGCACCATTCTGTCCCAAGTAAATTTCGTTGAGGTAATTCTCCAAGATTTCTAGCTTGGAGTAGTGCATCTCAACGATCGTTGCCATGCAAATCTCGACCACTTTACGGCTAAAGACTTTTTCTTGTGAGAGAAAAAAATTCTTCACTAGCTGTTGGGTTAGCGTACTTCCGCCTTGCACCGGACGGCGCGCGAGAAGGTTCGCCCGAATCGCGCCAAGGATACGCCAGAGGTCGATCCCCTCATGTTCAAAGAACCGGTGATCTTCGGCAGCTAACAGGGCTTTCACAAGCTGAGAGGGCACATCGTACAGCTTTATGACACGACGGTCCCCCCAGTCGCGGTCATACACGCTCGCAATGACTTCAGGTTCAAGTTCGATGGATGGCACCGGGGTCCCTTCATCGAGGTCTGTTATACGCTCAATTCGCCCTTGCCGTAGCAGCAGAGATACTCGTTGTGACTGCGCTACGGTTTGGGGAAAGGGGGTATCGCGAAGCAAAAGCTGCAGCATGCCAGTCTTTTGGTCATAGACATACTCGCCTCGCGATTGAGGCGCCCCATTGACCACGCGGTAATCAAGGCGTGAGAGTTGGGCGAAGAGCTTTGCTGGTTCAATACGCTCCCCTGGATACAGCAAGAGAGGGGCGGCATAAATCTTCGACGGGACTTCCCACTGATGAGAAGAGAACCGGGTAACGACTTCCCGCTCAAGTTCGCGGTAAAACTGCCATCCGACAATAGCCGTTAGTAACAACACAAGGGGAAATGCAGCAAATGCACTTCCCCAAAATATACGACGCATGATTGCTCTCGGTCGCCTAGCGACCTTTCTTTGCTAAGTCCACGTAACGCATCCGCAGATCAAAGAGGGCATTTTCTAACATTGCCGCCTCACCCGCATCCAGGTTCCCTTTGGTCTTTTGTTGGAGCATGGCAAGTACGTCGATCATCTGCTGAGCGGCTGCGAAATCCGTGATCAGTGGTTGTCCCGGTGCTGGCGGCATTTCGCCCATATACATTAGCGCTTGAGTGCTGAGTCCAAGAATAAAGCTGGCAAATGAGATTTCGACTTTAGGAGCAGACGGATTTTCAGACCTTGTCTTCGTAGCGGAGGCAGGAGATTCTTGTTGTGGAGCCGCTTTCGTTTCTATCGTCTCACCTTTTTCCGTCTCTTCTACCGAGCGAGGTTCACCAGTCTCCGGTGAAAATCGCCGACGATCTTGCACCTTAAATCCTCGTCCACCTTCCTGTTCTTCTTCTGCCATAGACGGTACCTCCGAAATACACACTGTGGTCGACGATCTCTTTGCTGTCGCCCATAACTGTATATATTGCTTGTGCTGATTGCGAAAGGAAGCCTACCGAATTCCCCCTAAACGCGCTAGTTCAGTAATCCCAACTTCGGCTGGAACTTCTTGCAGAGAAATGCCAGCTTGGTCGGGTACAGTTGCACGGTACTCCCGGTTCAGAAGGACGGAAAGCGCTCCTCCTAATGGGCGCCACTGTTCATGAGACGTTGGACCAAAAATTACTATTCCACGTGCCCCCACGGCTCCAGCCACATGACTCACGCCTGAGTCGTTTCCAACATAGAAGTCGGCACGACTGACTAAGGCTCCAACTTGTCCGAGAGAAAGTGAGTTTTCGACAATCCCCTCTTTCTGCCAGATTTCTTTCTCACACGCTTCTGCTGGCCCAAGCAGGATCACTACTTGTCTATTGTTTTCCCTACGCCACCATCGCGCGATACGAACGAACCCTTCGATCGCCCAACGTTTTCTCGCCCCACCACTGCCGGGATGCATAACGAGCACGCGAGCACCGGCTTGCCAGCCGCGACGCTGCCAATAGCTCTCACACCAGTACTTATCTTCCGGTCTCACAATAAGCGATGGACAGCGTTTTCCTATCGCACCCAAACAACGTAAATAATACTCGCAGGCATGTATCGGTTCCTGTCCACGGAAAAAAGCAAATGACCGCACCCGTCTTGGAACTAATCGCTCAAGTGCGGTTCTCATTTCTGGAGAGTGATGACCAAACCAAGAAACAAGTTGTCCAACTGAAGAAAAGAGTTGTACAGCTTCACGAGAGACCAGCGTTGACGAAGAAAAGAGCGAGGCAAATACACTGCTATCGAGTGACAACACCTGAGAGATCCAAGGAATTGCTGCGGCAACTTCAAACGACTGACCACGAGCAGCCACGGTAAGGGGTTGCGCTGACGACACCGTTTTCAACTCTTCGAGTGCCGGTAACAGACAGACGAAGTCACCGAGGCTCCCTGGAAACAGCACAAGGATACGGCCCAAACAAGTTTCGATTGACTTTGCCATCTCGCCTGGATAGCATCGCCCCACACAGGATGCAAACTGCATAGCGTAGATTCTCATGCCACTACCCTGCCAAGTTGTACAATCAGTCAGTGATCTTATTGGCAACACGCCGGTTGTACGGTTACGCAATCTTTCAGGAGATCAGGATGCAGAAGTTTGGGGAAAGCTCGAATCGATGAATCCTGGAGGCAGTGTTAAAGATCGTATCTGCCTCAACATGATCACCACTGCAGAGCAAAGTGGCCGTCTACATCCAGGCGACACAATCGTTGAGCCTACAAGTGGCAATACTGGGATTGGCCTCGCGCTCGTATGTGCAATTAAGGGCTATCGTCTGATTCTCACCATGCCCGACACCATGAGCGAAGAACGCCAGAGTTTACTGGCAGCGTATGGCGCAGCAGTTGTACTCACTCCAGATACCAAAGGCATGCATGGTGCCGTACAAAAGGCTGAAGAAATCGTTGCACGTAATCCTTCGTATTTCATGCCTCAACAGTTCAGCAATGCAGCGAATCCAGCCGCTCACCGCCTCACTACCGCTCAAGAGATTATTCAACAAATGCCTCAACTTGATGCCTTCGTTTCTGGCGTTGGCACTGGTGGAACGATTACTGGCGCTGGGCACGTGCTGAAGATCCATTATCCACATCTACAGATTGTCGCTGTCGAACCTGCCGCGTCTCCCGTTCTTTCGGGAGGAGAGCCTGGATATCACTCATTACAGGGAATTGGCGCCGGATTTGTCCCCGCAGTACTAGACACAACGATATACGACGAAATAATCCGTGTGGAGGATGAAGAAGCTGCAGTGTATACGCGAAGATTAGCAAGAGAAGAAGGAGTTCTTGTTGGCATCTCTTCAGGGGCAGCCTGTGTTGCGGCTTTACAAGTTGCTCGTCGTCTTGGTAAAGGAAAAACCGTGCTGGCAATTTTCTATGATGCTGGAGAACGGTACCTAACAACTGACCTTTTCCAAGCAGAAGGTATTTAAGAACAATGAACGCGCAGAGAGAAGAAACGTTAAGATCTGGGCCAATTGAAGAGAAACTTCACGCACTGCGTTCGTATCTTCAAGACCGCGGGCCAATGTTGGTGGCTTTTTCTGGTGGAGTGGATTCAAGTTTCCTCCTTGCAGTGGCAAAGGACGTGCTCCAGGAGCGGGTCATTGCACTCATGACCGTCTCTTCTTCAACTCCGCCGGAAGATCATGAGCAGGCAATAGCTCTAGCCAAATCATTGAAGGTCGAACTGCTCCTCATTGCTCATGATGAGCTTGCGATTCCTCAGTATGCAGCGAATCCAACGAATCGATGTTATTTTTGCAAAGACTCTCTCTATGACATTTGCCGTCGAGAAGCCGTGCGCTTATCCATTCGTATGATTGCCGACGGTGTGAATGTTGATGATCTAGGAGATTATCGCCCAGGAATACAAGCTGCAACTGAATATCAAATTCTTCATCCATTAGTTGAAGCAGAATTTACCAAAGGAGAGATTCGCCAAGCAAGCCGATTACTCGGATTACCCACGTGGGAAAAACCGGCTTCTCCATGTTTGTCCTCACGTATTCCGTACGGAACGCAGATCACGGCGCGAATGCTTTCACAGATTGCGCAAGCTGAAGCATTTATCCGCGCGCTGGGTTTCCGTGAACTTCGTGTGCGTCATCACGCAACCAGCGCACGAATCGAATTGCATCGCGAAGATTTGCAGAAGGCATTATCACCATCTGTTATTTCTTCCTTTAGAAATGAGTTAAAGCAGCAGGGATTCACAAGTGTATTGCTCGATTTAGAAGGGTACCGTAGCGGAGTGTTCAACGAAACGATACAAAAGTAGGCGATCCGTAGGAAATCATATTCGGTTCCGCTTTTCTTGATTTTTTCCTTGAATAGTGTCAGGGTAAGCTCTGTGTGGTGGATTTTTGGAAAGGAGCGGGGTAATGGAGCTTCCGAGTTTTCCGAAGTGCCAAAAATGTGAGATGGGGGTATTAATTCCGTTGTCTGATTACGGACAGGAGGGGGCCTCGGTCCTTTTCAAGGCCTGGGTATGCACGAATCCTGACTGTGGATTCTCGCTTAGAGTCGATAAGGGAGAAGTGACATACGGAAAGAAAATAGAACCGAAACACTAGTTGAGGATAATTTAGAGTGCAGTTTTCGCTCTAGGTTCTGAAGAAATAAAAAGGCCTTGTGGAGTATATGCTCCCAAGGCCTTTTTGCTTTTCTTTGATTCAGGAAGGGGGGAGGAGGGGGGTGTATGCGAGTAGTAGCGAGGGG
>VGTJ01000075.1 GCA_016874775.1 Deltaproteobacteria bacterium | reverse complement strand
ACTTGGACTGGTGAAATCTTTCCTGAACACCCTAGCCCCTCCACCTCTCCCTACGTTATCTGTCTCTCCGCTATCGTACCTCACTCGCTCGGCTTTGGGTATCTTCTTTTCTCAAAATCACCTAAGCAACTGAAGAAAGAATACGAACTGATTCACGCCAAAGGCTTCATCTTACAAATCGATGCACCAGATCTGGCTTGTGATCACGCTTGGTTTTTTCAGCATCTGCCCGAGCAGGAATTCCAGAAGGTAGTCGAGTCCAATATTGCCGCTATCAACTTGGCAATAGAGAACATCCCTGCCGATCGTATTCGCTTACACACCTGTTGGGCGAACTTCGAGGCACCACACGTACATGACATCGCCCTGGAAAAGATTCTGCCGATTCTCTATCAAGCCAAAGTTGGCGCATTATCCGTCGAAATGGCTAACCCACGTCATCAACACGAATACGCTGTGTTCAAGCAATATCCACTGCCGGACTCGATGGTCGTGATTCCCGGCGTCATCGATCCCAAGACCAACTACGTTGAGCACCCACAAGTGGTGGCCAATCGCATTCTGCAGACTGTAGAAGCCGTCGGCGATCGCAGCCGCGTCATCGCTGGAGTTGACTGTGGATTCAGTACCGTGGCGGGCTTCCAATTCGTCGCAGAGAGTGTGGTCTGGGCCAAGCTGCGCACCTTGCGTGAAGGTGCTGATCTTGCCAGTGCGAAGTTATGGGGATGACATTCATATAGGCCGGAATAAGCCTGTCCTGCTTGGCCAGTGCCGCAGGCACAGGTGAGCCAAGTCGAAGGGCGCAACTTTTCCGACGCAGAGCTATGCTGCGTGCTGCCTGGCCTGATCTTTACCGACGCCAAATCCTGTGTAAGGCCGCTTATACGGAGCATGGAACGCAAGTACAATGTCTTCTTTGGGAATGCCGTGCGCAACGAAATCGTTGGCGATTCCATTCTCAGTGGTGTCGTATTGTATCCAAATCTGGCCTTCTTTGATGTCAACATGCACGATGCAGTTATACACGCGCTGTTGCTGCTGCCAGCCGACAACAACCAATTGATAATGATCACGAAGCGGATCAAAGAGCAGTTGTCGCTCAATGTCGCCATAGGCAGGTTTCAGTTGGCCATACTGTTCTAGGACTTGCTGAACACAGCGGCGATAGTCATCTAGCTTTGCCATTGGAGAATCTCCTGGGTTTGACTGTTATACACGAGTACCTTGAGTTGATAACGACGGATCGCAGACTGAGCGAACGGTAGCGTAAAGAATGCGACGTGAGCATCAAGCGGGACAGCCAGATACAAGTGACGCTCTGGATCTTGCGCTTCTAAAACCAAACGATAATTCAGAAACTGTCCAAGGGCTACATGAAAGTCAGAGATCAGCGAAGGGCCGCTGAAGCTCTTGATCTCCACCGCGATACGTTGCCCTTCTCTTTCCGCAGCAATAACCTTCTCTGCTCCTAGATCAATGTAGAGATCAACACCACCAAAAGAAAGAGACAGCGGATCGTGTGTGATTATCCAACCCTCTTTGACGAGAGCTATTTTTACTGCTTCATGAAACACATCGCGAGCCGCCATGCGGGTATCAAACTACGCTTTGTAAGCTTTCGCAACCGGGCAATTCATTCTGGTCTCGCACTACTGCTGAAGGTTCTTTTTCTACCGACCGGATGGTATAAGGAATTGCTGGCAGCGTATGAGAAAGAGGAAGGACAGCGCCAATGTCAAAAGTGCAAGTCGCATCACAGGTTGAGATTGATATTGATGACCTCCTCAAAGGTGTTGCCCAGCTAGAGCCCAACGAGCTTGAACAGGTTGTCAACAAACTCCTCGCTCTCCAAGCGCGTCAACGAGCGGTCAGCCTTTCCAAAACTGAGACTGACTTGTTAGAACAGATCAACCAGGGATTGCCACAAACTGTACGCCAGCGTTACGAGGAGTTAGCTGCCAAGTCGCAGGAGGAAACCATTACCCCTGCTGAACATGTAGAACTCCTACGATTGACGGATCAGATAGAGCAGGCAGACGTCGAGCGTCCACGAGCCCTGATCGCTTTAGCAGAATTGCGACAGGTCTCGCTTGATGCCGTGATGGACCAACTTGGCCTTCGCCGCTCTTCCATCCATGCCTAGAATCTACCTCTCCATACACCAGCCTCTGCTTATACCTCCTGGATTCCCGCCTACGCGGGAATGACGGCAACCTATCCCGCAACATTCAATTGACCCTCAGCGAGTTGTTGCTTGCGCACCGCAATACTCAACAAGCAAAACGCCACCAATAACATCACTCCCAGTAGTCCACATATCCACCACAGTGTGAGGTATCCATAGTGCCCATACACCCAGGTACCACCAACTGGCGCCAGTACGAAGGCAACGGAAAACGCAGAGCTAAACATCCCCATATATTGTCCACGATTTTCGACGGGACTGCGTCGGGCGACGAAGCTCTCCAGCAGCGGTGTCGTCAACATCTCACCACAGGTCCACACCAATACTGTCACAGCCAAAGCTCCTGGCGTCGTTCCTAATGGTAACAGCGCAAATCCAGCACACAGCAGAAATGCGCCGATGCCAATAACTCGTAACGTGTCAAAACGTTCGACGACATGCAGAACTGGCATCTGACATACGACGATCACCAACGTATTCAATGTAAAGACAAGACCAATGGCATACGAGGGGAAATGGTGCACTTCGGCTAACGTCAACGGATAGGCACCGAACAACTGAAAGAGGACAATGACTAAAAGTGAGGTGAGCACGAGAATGGTCAGGAAGATTTTATCCTGCCACGGTGATTGGCGAGCTGCTTTGACTTCCGTGCTCGAAGACTCTGACTGGTGTGATGAAGGCACGCGTCGTGAGACCGGTAATAGCAGGCCCCACAGCAGTCCTGCCGCTAATACTCCAACACCGGCTTCAATGACAAAGAGCCAACGATACGACAAGGTCACGAGAAAACCGCCAAGGGCAGGGCCGATCGACATGCCGAGATTCATGCTCAAGCGTCGCACACCGAAGGAACGGACCTGCAAATGTGGTGGGCTGAGTTCTGCAAGCGCGGCTCCGTTCGCCGGACGCATACTTTCAGACACGATACTCCAGAGCAGAACAACAACGACAATGGCCGTAGGCGAATGCATTGCACCGAGTGCGACGACTGCCACTGTCGCCAGCAATAAACTCACAATCTGCGCAGTGATCGAACCGATACGATCACTCAGCCAACCTCCAATGTATGATCCGATAATCGAACCAACGCCGTAGAGGCTGAGTACGACACCAGCTTCTTGCACTGAGAAGCCTTGCTTTTGAGTCAGGTATAGGGTCAGGAACGGGAGTACCATCGTGCCACTGCGCTGGACGAAGGTAACCAGGCTCAGCAACCACACTTCGCGTGGTAGGCCGGTGAAGAGTTGACTGTAAAAGCTCCACATGCGATGACTCCCGGCGTGAGACTATCATGCTCACACTTTGCAAAAGGAGGGGGCTATGGCGAAACAAATTCGTCGCATTGTCACCGGCCACAATGCTGCCGGAAAGTCGATTATCATGCAGGATGGAATGGCAACCAGTATTCTTGAATTGCCCGCAGCACCAGGTCTGCGCGTAACTGATTTGTGGGAGACGACAACCTCACCGGCTGATCTATCTAGCGATGCTGATCCGACAGCACGTCCGGTTCATCTTGAACCTGCCGCAACTGGCTCGATCTGTCGGATCGTCGAGTTTCCTCCGGATGCGGTGATGAACAAAGGCGGAGATTCCCATAAAGTCTTTGACTCGTTAGGCGCGAGCCATACACGCGATACCAGCAGTAAAACTCCGGGGATGCATAAAACGGCGTCGGTAGATTACGCGATTGTGCTCTCAGGCGAGGTGTGGGCTGTGATGGATGAAGGGGAGACCCTCATGAAGGCTGGTGACGTGCTGATTCAGCGCGGGACCAATCATGCGTGGAGTAACCGCTCGGATACTTCGGCGATGATTGCGTTTATTTTGGTTGGAGCGACACTGCCTGGGAAATAACGACCCGGCGACCGCCCCTCCTCGTCTTTGGGAACGAGTTTTTGTCGCTGATAGTGTGTTGCTGCTAATCCCCTCTCCCTGCCAGGGAGAGGGCTAGGGTGAGGGTAATTGCGTAACGCACTCAATGAAATCACGCTTTCACCCCTCATCCTGACCTTCTCCCCTGAGGGGCGAAGGAACCCATTTCCATAGTCGCGTCTTTTTTCTACAGTTCCTTCAGCCGCGGGTATACTTCTTTCGCAAACATCTTCATCCCTTTGACCGTTTCATCGTGCTCAAGAAACCCGGCTTGCCCCATTAACAGCAAGTGACCAAAGCCACCAACATGTTTGTACATCTTCACAATCTGTTTATAGACTGAATCGGGGCTCCCCGCGAACACCAACCCATGCTCCATAAATGATTCGAGTGACGGATTCTGGAACAATTTAAATATTCCTGCACCGCCACCAGTCGATGCGGCTTTCATCATGTTCACAACCCCGGCGGTCGGATGATACCCAGGCGGGTTCGTAAACTGTGGCGGGACTTTGTTCGATTCGACATACCACATCAACTTGCGCGCTCCGGCGTAGCCCTCTTCATCGGTCTCGCCGGTGTACACCAACGCAGCATAGGCAAAGCGGTCCAATGCTGGTGCTGACAACCCAAGCTCGGCACGACGTCCGCGATAGGTATCGATCACTGCTTTGGTGCCATCAAAGCCAGTCAAGAAACTCGCAACCACATAGCCTTTCTCTGCCACTTGTCGAGCGCTTGAAGGTGTTACCGACGTGATCCACACAGGTGGATGTGGCTGTTGATAGGGGCGTGGCCAGATGTTCACTTGTCGATGATGAAAATACTTGCCTTCCCAGTTAAACGGCCCATCATGGCTGGTCCATGCTTTGAGAATGAGATCGTGCGCTTCCCAGAAGCGGTCCATCATGTGCACTGGGCGGTGATTGCCAGCTGACATTTCGTACGGAACGCCACGCACGAACCCGACCTCGAGGCGGCCACGTGCGTAGACGTCGACCATCGCCATCTCTTCAGCAACGCGTACTGGTTCACGTCGGTTTGCAATCGGATTGCCAAGAATCAGCAACCGCGCCTTCTTAGTCTCACGCGCAAGGATGCCCATGATAATCGGTCCAGAAGGATTGAGATTGGTCGCAGTCTGGTGATGCTCGTTGACCATGATCTCTAAGCCAAGGTCTTCGGCAATTACCCACTCGTCAATATAACGATGATAGAGATCTGCACCGATCTTGGGATCATAGTAGCGATTGGGAAGTGTTACACGGATTGAGTCGTACTCTTTCGGGTCGGGTAATAAATGATAGGCGTTTTCGCTGAAGTGCCAGGCGCGCATAAAATCTCCATCGGCAATATGCTGTATACTACGTATTGCGTATTGCGTATTGCGTGTTACGTAAAGCAGGGCTTACAGGATCACGTAACACGTACCACGCAACACGATTCACGTTTCACGCAATATGTAACAGGTCCCACGTTATTTAATAAACATCCGTATCTTCTCGACCACCGCCTCCGGTTGCTCAACATGCGGCAAGTGCCCTGCCCGCGCAATTGTCTCTAGCCGTGCGCCAGGAATCGCGTCACGATATGCAGCACCATAGTAACCCGGAGTGACAAATTGATCGTTTGCTCCCCAGAGCAAGAGCGTAGGAACGTCGATCCGTCGTAGGCGTCGTCGTAACTTCGGGTTATGAAAATATGGCTCCCAGGCATAGAGTACGGTCGCTTCACGATTCCGTGCCATTGCAGTCAGTTGATCATCTGACTGCTTCGAGTAATCAACCGCTGCAACGGCAGGGTCATGATAGATGAGCTTCATCACCTCATTTGGCGACAAAGCAAAAATGTCGGGAATATCTCGTGCCTCTCGGTCACCAACCTTAATGCCAACGGGTGCAATGAGAACCAGCTTGGCGATTCGTGCAGTCGCTTTGACTGCCATTTCTGCGGCAATCCACCCACCAAGCGAGTTGCCAATCACAATCACGTCGTTCAGATCTTGTGCCTCAAGAAAATCAAGATACAGATACGAGAGATCATCAACCGTATCGATCCAATCGACTTCTGGTGAATGACCAAAGCCTGGATGTGAAGGCGCAAAGACGTGACCTGAGTTTGCCAGCAGGGTCAGAAACGGCGCTTGCGGATCAAGCCCATCTTCACCGTGGAGGAAGAGAATGGGGCGTCCTTGACCACCCTCGATCATTTCAAGTTGGACATCATGAACTGTACACCAGCGAGTATTCGTTTTCGTCATGCCCTGTGTTTACTAACAGGACATCGATGCTGCAAGGGTCGTAGAGAGAGTCGACGGAGTTTGCTGACAGCCTCGCGGCATTGACGCAAACTCATGGGAGTCGCTATGATTCGCCTGAGAGATCCATATTATCGAATCAGTATTGCTACGTCAGTTGAGGATGTTGGAGAGCCATGCGCGGCTAAAGGAGGGCGCGTCATCATGCGGTGTCTTCTTGTTTCTGACCTACACTACGCTCTCAAGCAATTCGATTGGGTGCTAAACGAAGCGAAAACCTTCGATGTCATTGTGATCGCCGGTGACCATCTGGATATCTCTTCGAGTGTCGATATCCAGGTTCAGATCACCGTGATCCTGACGTACTTAAAGCGACTCCACACCAAGACCCGTCTCGTCGTATGCTCAGGAAACCATGATTTGGATACCCGGAACGCCGCCGGGGAGAAATTCGCAAAGTGGATCTCCAAGGTACGCCATCTTGGGGTACCGACCGACGAAGGCAGCCTGGAGGTTAACGGTACTTTGTTTACGATTTGCCCATGGTGGGATGGCCCACAAGCCCGGGAGCAGGTCGGTGCACAGCTTGCACGTGATGCCGCGAAACCTAAGAATCACTGGATCTGGGTCTATCATGCGCCGCCAGACGAATCACCAACCAGTTGGGGCGGACAGAAACATTTCGGCGATACGTCTCTGGTGCAGTGGATTGATCAGTATGCTCCAGACATTGTGCTCAGCGGCCATATTCATCAATCACCTTTTCGCCAGGGCGGCTCCTGGGCAGATCGGCGCGGTTCGACATGGATCTTCAATTCTGGACAACAAATCGGTCCCTGCCCGACCCATGTAATTTTTGACACCGACGAGCGCAAGGCGCTCTGGTTCTCGCTGGCTGGGGCTGAAGTCGCACACCTAGACGAACCCTTGAGGCGTCCACTCCCTGAACTCACCGAGTTACCAACCTGGCTCAGATAGTCGGATCAGGATCACGATCAGACCCCGGAGAGGCCTCTTCAACTTGCTGATGGAGCAACGTCTCAAGGACCTCGTCAACCATGCCGAGGTGATTCTTTTGATCTTCGAATTGACGCTTCAGGTCGGCGAGGTAACTTGTGACCCCGTATACTCGTTGGGCCAGAAGCTGGGCGAGTATGTACGTAATGTCAGTACTTGACCGCAGGAACTCGCCGGCACGCTCAACGACATACATACGAGAGGGTGAAAGTGCCTTCACGGTCGCTGAGTGCGGGATATCAAGCAAGATGGACATCTCGCCGAAGATTGCCCCAGGCTCCGCAACAACAGAGATTTGCACCTCACCTTTGAGCACTTCAATGGTTCCTTCGATCAAGATGTAGAGAATGCCTTCCCTGCCTCCTTCGACAAGCAGTGTTTCCCCATGATCAAAGGTCTTCTCAAGAAATCCCTGGCAAAAGTCGAGAATCGTACGCATCGCTCTCCCTCCGGAAGGAGTTACCCTATCGTGGATATCAGGCAGGTCAATGTGGGAGTAAAACACTTCCACCTCGCGCCTGCATATCACCCGCTCTGATTTTCTCTCGCTTATGAGTACATGTCAAGAATATTCCCGTACGCACCTCTGGGACTTTTCTTTCTCACAATTTTCTGTAACACCGTAGGGCGCGAGGAGGACCTGTGCGATGATCCGCATGAATGAAAACTATCTCAAACTGCAAGCATCATATCTCTTTTCTGAGATCGCCAAGCGCGTGAACGGCTATGCAACAGAGAACCCGAATAAGAAGATTATTCGCCTTGGTATTGGCGATGTGACGCGTGCGTTGCCAAACGCCTGCATTAGCGCGCTCCATAAAGCGGTCGATGAAATGGCCGTGGACGCATCGTTTCGCGGCTATGGCCCTGAACAGGGGTATGCCTTCTTACGTGAGAAAATTGCCGAACATGACTTTCAGGCTCGTGGCGCAAAGATTACGCCCGAGGAAATTTTCATCAGCGATGGCTCAAAATGTGACGTCGGCAATTTCCAAGAACTCTTTGCGCTCGATTCACGCCTTGCTGTCCCTGATCCAGTCTATCCGGTCTATGTTGATACCAACGTTATGGCTGGTCGTACATCAGCTTGGAAAGATGGACGCTACGAAGGGCTTGTCTATCTCGAATCGACTGAAGCCAATGACTATGTCCCAGCTCTGCCCAAAGAAAAAGTCGACGTCATTTATCTCTGTTTCCCCAATAATCCCACTGGTCGGACAGTCACTAAAGCACAACTGAAACCGTGGGTGGACTACGCGCGTGAGAACAAAGCGCTGATCCTTTACGATGCTGCGTATGTCGCCTTTATTCGTGACAATTCATTGCCGCAGAGTATTTATGAGATCGACGGTGCATTGGATGTTGCGGTCGAGTTTCGCAGTTTCTCGAAGACCGCTGGGTTTACCGGCACTCGTTGTGCGTACACGGTGATTCCTAAGCAATGCAAAATTTATGACTCACAAGGCAATGGCCATTCCTTGCATGCGCTGTGGGATCGTCGTCATTCGACCAAGTTCAACGGTGTGTCATATCCAATCCAACGTGCAGCAGAAGCAGTCTATTCACCAGAAGGACAAAAGCAGGTTCGCGAGTTGAGCGATTATTACCTTGCCAACGCGGCGTTAATTCGCACGACCCTGAGCAAAGCTGGCTTCAAGTGCATTGGTGGTGACCATGCCCCTTATGTATGGGTCAAAGCCAACATGGACTCGTGGAAGTTTTTTGACATCATGCTGCAAAAGGCCAATGTCGTCTGCACTCCTGGCGCGGGCTTCGGCAAATGCGGCGAGGGGTACATTCGTTTTAGCGCGTTTAACAGTCATGAGAATGTCGCCGAGGCGCTGCAGCGTGTATCGGAGGCGTTGAAAGGACTGTGAAAAAGGCCACAGGCTACAGGCTTCAGGGTGGAAAAAGAGGAAAGACAAGAGTGAGTCGAGCAAGAGTCGTTTGGTCCTCCTTAACCTATAGCCTGGAGCTTACAGCCTATAGCTTTTTTTTACTGACTACTTTTTATGTCTTCCCAATTTGACCTCACCATCATCGGCAGTGGCATCGTCGGCCTCGCGACTGCGTTAGAGATCACGCGGCGTTGGCCGCAGCTCAGACTCGCAGTGCTGGAAAAAGAAGATCGCCTCGCTGCTCATCAGACGAGCCATAACAGCGGAGTGATTCATTCTGGCATTTATTACAAGCCAGGTTCGCTCAAAGCGCAGACCTGTGTGACTGGCGCAAAAGCGATCATCGCATTTTGTCAGCAGTACGAGATTCCTTACGAGATCTGCGGCAAAGTGGTCGTTGCGACTTCACAAGGAGAGATCCCGCGTCTTGAAGAATTGCACCGACGTGGCACGGCCAATGGGGTCGAAGGAATGGAGATGATCGGCCCGGAACGGCTGCGTGAGCTTGAACCACATGCGACTGGCGTCAAAGCGCTGCATGTGCCGACCACTGGTATCATCGATTTTCCACGAGTCGCGCAAACCTATGCCCGACTCGTGCAAGAAAAAGGTGGAGAGATTCGCCTGCGACATGAGTTACGGCGGATCGCACGGGCTGACGGTGGACTTGTCCTTGAAACCTCCCAAGGGGCAGTTTACAGCAAGTTCATGATTAACTGTGGTGGGCTCCAGTGCGACCGTATTGCACGAATGGCCGGTGCACAGATTGATTTACAAATCGTGCCGTTTCGTGGCGAGTATTACTCTATCATTCCTCAACGCCACAGTCTGGTGAAAAATCTGATTTATCCAGTCCCTGATCCAGCCTTCCCGTTTCTTGGCGTTCACTTTACCAGAACGATCGACGGGATTGTTGAGGCTGGTCCCAATGCCGTACTCGCCTTTGCTCGCGAGGGTTATAAGAAGAGCGACTTCAACGCTCGTGACCTGCAAGAAACCTTGACATTCTCAGGTTTTCGCAAAGTCGCACGTAAATATTGGCAAACCGGTCTCGGCGAAATCTATCGTTCCTTCAGCAAGCAGGCCTTTCTCACTGCATTGCAACGCCTGATGCCAGAATTAACCATGAGTGATTTACAACCAGGTGGCAGTGGCGTTCGTGCACAAGCAATTTCTTCGAACGGAGCGTTGGTCGACGATTTTATGATTTCCGTCACAGGAAGTGCATTGCATGTTTTGAATGCCCCATCGCCGGGTGCAACTGCATCGCTAGCGATTGGTAAGATGATTGTGGAAAAGGCGGCTACGGAATTTGCGTGGGACTAGAAAATGGCCAGTAGTCAGTAGTTTAATGGTGGGACTTGGGGCTGGGGACTTGGGACTTGGAAAGAATAAAACAAACCCCAAGTCCCAAGTCCCCAGCCCCTTTGATAAACCTGAAACGAATCACGGAGTGTTTTATGCGTATCGGCACAATCCAGAGTCTTTGGCGTTATCCAGTCAAATCGATGCTAGGAGAACAGATTTCCAGCACAGCTATTGGTCAGCTTGGTATTCCTGGTGACCGTGGGTATGCGATCCGCGATGAGAAAGCAGGCGAAATTCGTGGAGCGAAGAACATCCCTCAGCTCTTTCAGTTTTCAGCACGGTATCTTGCCACGCCATCAGACACGCATATCCCGCTCGCTGAAATTACCTTGCCGCACCACACCACCGTGCGGACCGACGATCCAACCCTCAACACACAGCTCTCTCAGGCTTTAGGCCGTGAGGTCACCCTCTGGCCGCGCCAGCCCAAAGACAACCTCGATCATTATCGTCGTGCACCTGGTGGTCTGGGTGACTTACGCCCTCTTTTTGGCCTAGAAGAAGGGGAACCGTTGCCTTCTTTTGAGGGGATTCCAGAAGAAATCTTTCAGTATGTCGCGCCATTAGGAACGTATTTTGATGCCTATCCGGTCCATCTGCTCACTACTGCCAGCTTACAAGGACTTTCAGTTCACTACCCTGAAGGCCAATTTTCTCCACAGCGGTTCCGTCCCAATATCGTCATCGCCACGGATGACAACAGGACGCCAGACCTCGAAGCCTCGTGGAAAGGAAAAAGGCTGAAGATTGGGCCCGTTGAAATAGCGGTCAATGTCCCAACCATTCGTTGCGTTATGACCACACTTCAGCAAGGGCATCTGCCGAAAGATCCGCGGATATTACGCACTGTCGTACAAAAGAATGCTCAACATGTTGGATCTTATGCCACGATCCACAGAGCAGGTGAGATCCGAGTAGGAGACTCGGTCGACCTGCTATCGTAGAGAAAATGAAAGGGGATCGGCGCAAAAATCATCCGATTTGCGCGTCAACAGTTGTCAGACCACAGAATTATCTGTATAGATAATGTCTACGTGCGAGGACATGGTGCTGACGATCCCTATTCCCCTCTCCTACCAACCATCTCTTCTCTCATCTTCTCTCTTATTGCCAATACATTCACCGCGCGAGGCGATGGTGGTAAAAAACACCATCAAGCGTGTGATTTTCTCTAATGATTTTAATAAATTGCAGCTGTGGCAGGACCAGGCAACAGAAGCCTGGCAACACAAAGGAGCGACACTCGTTTGATTGTTGCTGGCTAACGTTATCGAAAGGATGATCAACGCAAACAACCCCATCGATGGCGAAAGAGCTTCTGTTGATAGTACTTGCGTCCGTTATCTTGCTCTGGCCTGAGGGAGCAAAGATGAATTTCAGCGGACACAAGGGGCAACAGCTCAACATGTAGGAGAGATGTTTTACCGGGTCTTTATTGGTCTCGGTTCAAATTTGGGCAACCGCCGAGCGAATTATCAAAAGGCACTAGAGTTAATCTCTGCGTTGCCAAAAACGCGTATTGTCAAACGCTCCTCTTTATACGAGAGTGAGCCGATCGGAGACGCCAAAAACTGGTATGTCAACGGTGTCATCGAGCTAGAGACCGACTTCGCTCCTGAGAAACTCCTTAGTCGCCTGCAAGCTATTGAAAAGGCGATGGGACGGAAGAAGACGCCGCAAACCAAGAAATGGGCGTCGCGCAAGATCGATCTCGATATTCTTCTGTTTGATAACTACATCGTCGAGAGTCGGACCCTCAAAGTTCCTCATCCAGAAATGCCGAATCGACGCTTTGTCCTGCTTCCGTTGTCTGAACTTGCCCCGCAAATGACGCATCCTCGTCTCGGAGCCACTGTCGCTGAGTTACTCGCGGCCTTAAAAAATGATAAAAAGGTAATGCTCTTACCACCACATGCTGACTAAGAGCAGAAAGAGGGCGTTATGAAAATCTTCATCGACACAGCAGACGTCAAGGAAATTCGTGAAGCCAATGCGTGGGGCATTCTAGATGGTGCAACCACGAATCCTTCCCTTATCGCAAAGTCAGGGCGCACCCAAGAATCGGTTATCAACGAGATTTGCTCAATCGTTGATGGGCCGATTAGCGCTGAAGTTGTCAGTGTCGACGCTCCTGGCATGATCGAGGAAGGAAAACGTCTGGCAGCTATCCATCCCAACGTTGTCGTCAAAGTCCCAATGATTCCTGAAGGGCTTAAAGCTACCAAAGCGTTGAGTAGCCAAGGGATTCGTGTCAACGTCACACTCGTGTTTTCCGCGGCGCAGGCAGTCCTTGTCGCCAAAGCAGGTGCCACTTTTGCCAGCCCCTTTGTTGGTCGTCTCGACGATATTGCCGAAGATGGCATGGCACTGATTTCTTCCATTGTCCAGATCTACAAGAATTACAACTTCCCCACTCAAGTCTTGGTCGCGAGTGTCCGTAGCCCTATGCACTTTGTACGTGCAGCTGAACTCGGAGCCCATGTCGCCACTTGTCCTTTCAGCGTGCTGCAACAGATTATGAAACACCCTCTTACCGATATTGGTTTAGAAAAGTTCCTCGCCGATTATCACAAAGCCACACAGCGCTAATCGCCTGTGTATTTGACAATGTAAACCTGCAGGCTTGTCATGACTGAGCGCAGCGAAGAATCTTTTCAGAGAGGCCTTTCACTTCGTTCAGAGTGACAACCCCAGGTGCTCAGATCTGAACTCATATCATTGTAACCTGAACCCGATGCCGTTTTGCTGGTCTTGACGATCAGAAGAAGGAGGGCCTAACATGGGCTCTCCTCTAGGGTATTGCTTTGGCTTTTTTCGTGGAGTTCAATCACTAAGAAAGCGAGGCAAAAGGAAGTATTTCGCTATGTTCCAACTTCCTCCGGTCTACTTTGAGCATCTGCTCGCAAGTTCCCTCGATATTGTCATTGCCGTCGATAACGAAGGGCAAATTATTTTCTATAACGATGGAGCATATCGTACGTTAGGGTATACCCCCGGTGAAATTCGCGGCACACAGGTCACAACAGTGTATCCGAGTATTGAAGAAGCACGACGTGTGATGAAGGCGATGCGCGCCGGCGAAAGCGGCGAAACCGGGCAAGTGAAGAATTTCGAAACCGAATTGGTAGCCAAGAACGGAGAACATATTCCGGTAGCGATCTCAGGTTCGGTCATTTACGATGAAATTGGCCATGAACTCGGCTCGATTGGCTTTCTCAAAGATCTTCGCGAGATTCGTCGCCGGGACCAACTGGCAACATTAGGCGAGTTGGCTGTGGGTCTTGCTCATCGGATTAACAACCCACTTGAAGTGATTTTCAATAATTTAGAAGTGCTGTCCAAACATCTAGCGCAAGTGTTGCCGGATGAAGAGCATGTCGTCGAAGAGGAACGTGTCGAATCGATTCATCGTGAGCTGCAAAAGATTCGCGCGATTGTGAATCGTATCGATGATCTCGCGCACGGCAGCCGCTACACAACCACTGAATATCTCCACGGTTCACGCATGGCTGACCTCGGACGTGATGATGTCATCTCGTCTCCTGTCTCAGAGGAAGCGAAACTGACCTCTCGTGCCCTGGCTGGACTCATCATCCTAGTGGTCGATGATGATTTAGGCGTGTGTTACTCCCTCCGCGACCTCTTACGAGAGGAAGGATGCGAAGTCGAAATCGCAACCAATGGCTTGGAGGCGTTGAAAGTCCTGGCACGGCGTAAGGTCGATATTGTCGTCAGCGATGTCGTAATGCCTGACCTTGATGGTTATGACCTCTACATGGAGATCCGTGAGCGTTATCGCCAGACTCCGGTCATTCTGATGACCGCGTACTTTTATGATAAGGATCACGTCATCAAACGCAGCCGCCTTGAAGGACTACAAGAAGTGATCTTCAAGAAACCGGTTGATCCGACGAAGCTGAAAAATATCATCTTACAGCGCTGCCGCCCTGAACTTGCCCCGCAACCACCCCTTCCCTCACAGGACACAAAGTGACACTTCCTGGGTATGCCACATCGGAAGGAACTGCTGCCTATCGGCAACGGTTCTCTCGCACCTGCGCAGCAGGTCATTTCCGCTCTGCCGCTGATCTTTGGTTGTCTTCTATCGGGCTTGGAACCTACTTGGGAGAGCCAGACGAGCGCGCCGACGCGCTCTATGGAACAGCGATTGGGCGTGCACTAGAACTCGGCTGCAACGTTCTTGATACCGCCATTAACTATCGCCATCAACGCAGCGAACGCATCATCGGACAGACGCTCGCCGCCTGTGTCCAAGCAGGAAAGGTTTCGAGGGAAGCTGTCGTTGTTGCCACCAAAGGCGGATACATCGCGTTTGATGGCGCTGTCCCATCTGACCCTCGTTCGTATGTCCACTCTCAGTTTATTGCCACTGGTCTAGCGACAAGTAGCGACATCGTCGATTGGAACTGTGTTGCTCCTCGTTACATTGATGCTCAAGTTGAGCAGAGCCTCCGTAATCTTGGGCTCGAATGCATCGACATCTATTATCTTCATAATCCTGAAGCACAACTGCAAAAGCGCACGCGACAAGAGTTCTACAAACAACTTGAGGAGACTTTCACGATCCTTGAAGGAAAAGTCGCCGCAGGGAAAATCCGTCACTACGGCACGGCAACGTGGAACGGCTACCGTCAAGCGCCGACAGCGCGAGACGTGCTTTTTCTCAATGACTTGGTTGACATTGCGGAACGTGTTGGCGGCAGCCAGCATCACTTCAAAGTCGTCCAACTCCCATACAATCTCGCCATGATGGAAGCGCTGACGCAGCGTAACCAGCGTCAGAACAAGACAATGGTCAGCTTTTTGGAAGCTGCACATGACGCAGATATTACCGTCATGGCCAGTGCCTCGATTTTACAAGGCCGACTCTCTCATCAGTTACCTACCGCTATTGGCGAAGCCCTCACCGGACTGCACTCTGATGCGCAACGGGCTATTCAATTTGTCCGTTCGACCCCAGGGATCACCACAGCTCTCGTCGGCATGAAATCTGTCGCTCATGTCGAGCACAACCTTGAGCTTGCAACGATTGCCCCCGCAGCTTTTACCCAACTGGAGCGACTCTTTCGTTCTCACCTCGAGCAGCGCTAAGAAAAAAGAAGCTTCTCTTATAACTAGGAAAAACCTTTCTTTTCTTCTCTACCCCTTTCTGCTCTTGATTCGTCTGCTAATGCTTGATTGATATATCATAAGAGAATTCAATTCCTTATCGGATGGAGAAAGGACACCGTATGCCAACTCCCTTAGAGCGATGGGTCGACGAATGTGCCCAGCTCACCCGGCCTAAGAATATTCACTGGTGCGACGGTTCTGATGCTGAATACCATAAACTCGTCAAGGAAATGCTTGCCAATGGGACCCTCATGGAACTGAACCAGAGAGAGTATCCGGGTTGCTATCTCCATCGCAGCGACCCTAGTGACGTTGCCCGTACTGAACATCTGACCTTCGTGTGTACAAGCAAAAAAGACGATGCAGGACCGAACAACAATTGGATGCCACCAGCAGAAGCGAAAGAGAAAGTCGGGGCGTTGTTCTCAGGCGCGATGAAGGATCGTACCATGTATGTAGTTCCCTACATCATGGGGCCGGTGAGTTCTCCCTATAGCCAGGTTGGAGTCGAACTCACAGATAGCCCCTATGTCGCCGTCAGCATGCGAACAATGACGCGAATGGGAAAAGTCGCCTCCGATCGATTGGGCTCGTCAGATAAATATGTTCGTGGACTACACTCGATTGGTGATTTGAACCCGGACCGTCGTTTTATCCTCCACTTCCCAGAAGAACGATTATTGTGGTCGGTAGGTTCTGGTTACGGTGGCAATGCCCTCCTCGGCAAGAAATGTCACGCACTACGGCTCGGTAGTTATATGGCCCGTGAAGAGGGATGGCTTGCAGAGCACATGCTCATCCTCGGTATCGAGGATCCCAGTGGTCGCACGACATATGTCGCAGCAGCCTTTCCGAGCGCCTGTGGCAAAACGAACATGGCGATGCTCGTCCCACCGGAAAGTCAAAAAGGCTATAGAGTGCGGACGGTCGGTGAGGACATTGCCTGGATGCGGCCCGGACCGGATGGACGTTTGTGGGCCATTAACCCCGAGGCCGGCTTCTTTGGTGTTGCCCCTGGCACCAATATGAAAACCAATCCGAACGTGATGAACACGATTCGGAAGAATACGATCTACACGAACGTCGCCGTCACTCCTCACGGTACTCCGTACTGGGAAGGCATGGATGGTCCCCCACCGCATGAGGCAATCGATTGGCAAGGCAAACCGTGGACGCCGGACAGCACGACCAAAGCGTCACATCCCAATTCACGGTTCACTACTCCTGCAAGTCAGTGCCCTGCCATGTCACCAGAATGGGAAAATCCCAATGGGGTTCCTATTTCCGCCATCCTCTTTGGTGGTCGTCGTGCCAGTCTGATTCCGCTTGTGTATCAATCATTCAACTGGCAGCATGGTGTGTTCCTTGGTGCGACGATGGCATCGGAAACGACCGCCGCGGCGATTGGGCAGACTGGAGTTGTGCGCCGCGACCCGATGGCGATGCTGCCATTCTGCGGTTACAACATGGGTAACTATTTCGCGCATTGGTTGAACGTCGGTAAAGGATTGAAGAATCCGCCACAGATCTTCCGCGTGAACTGGTTCCGGATGAGTCCCGAAGGAAAGTACTTGTGGCCAGGATTCGGTGAGAATCTTCGTGTCCTGCGCTGGGTGATCAACCGAGTCCATAATGAGGTAGGAGCAGCCGAGACCCCGATTGGCTATCTCCCCCATCTATCAGGGCTTGATGTCACCGGTCTCGACGTTACACCAGAAACCTTACGCGAGCTTCTTGGCATTGATCGCAAGGGCTGGCTCGAAGCCGTCGCTGGACAGAAAGAGTATTTCCAAAAGTACGGCGACCATATGCCTAAAGAACTCTGGCAAGAGTGTGAAGCACTAGAAAAGCGCTTACAATCCTAGGGGCTGGGGGTTAGGGACTGGGGGCTAGTAGGAAATTTTCCTCCCCAACACCTAACCCCCAACACCTAACCCCAATCCCTACCCATGGCTATTCGCATCACCAAAGTGTACACCCGCACCGGCGATAAAGGTTTCACCAAACTCGTCGGCGGGAAGAAAGTTGCCAAAGACGCGACACGGATTGAATCGTACGGCACGATCGATGAACTCAACTCCGTGCTCGGCTTGGCGCGTGTGTTCAACGACGAACTCAAAGACCGTCTTCCAGGAGCCAAACGACTCGACGAGATTTTCCGTCGCTTACAAAACGAACTGTTTGATCTTGGCAGTGAACTGGCTACCCCGTCCGACTTCTCCTATGAAGGCATGTTTCGTGTTGGCGACGCAGAAGTCAAAGCGCTTGAGCGCTTGATCGACGATCTGCAAAAAGACCTTGCTCCTCTCAATTCCTTTATTCTGCCCGGTGGTGGAAAGGTCAGTGGCTTTCTTCATCAAGCTCGCACGGTTTGTCGCCGCGCTGAACGCGAGATCCTGCGTTTGTCGCGGGAAGAAGAAATCAGCGAATGGCCACTCAAGTATGTGAACCGTCTGAGTGACCTCTTGTTCGTCTTGTCACGCTGGGTGAGCAAGAATCTCGGCGAGCCAGAGTATTTATGGGAACGTGGACTACGGGGACATGAGAGGAATAAAAAGGTGAAACGTGAGGCATGAGACTAGGGGCTGGGGGCTAGGGGCTTGTAGGGTAATGGCATTGGGCTTGTGGGAAGGAAGCTAGTCCCAAGCCTCTAGTCCCTAGTCCCAAAAAATGCAGCGTTTGAATCTCGAACTTCCGACGTAGCACATAATGGAGAAAATCATGGTTGCCCCGACGTTATATTTCAAACAAATCCAAATTGGCCCAATGCAAAATTTCACCTACCTGATCGGTGACTCAACAACTCGTGAAGCCCTGGTGGTCGATGCTGCATGGGATGTTCCAGCCATCGTGCGCATTGCTGAACAGGATGGCTACACCGTCAGCAAAGCACTCGTGACCCATTATCACCAAGATCATCTTGGTGGTGATTTCCAAGGTCATAAGATTCCAGGTGCAGCTGAATTACTAGAGTTGGTGAAAGCCAAAGTCTACGTCAACAAAGCCGAAGCCCCGTACTTGAACCGCATAGCTGGACTCTCGGCATCAGATATCGTGCAAGTCGGCGGCGGTGATACTACCAACGTCGGCAATATAAAGATTACATTTATTCACACTCCTGGTCACACGCCAGGGTCACAATGTTTCCTGGTTGAGAATTGCCTTGTCGCGGGCGACACGTTGTTCATTGGCTCATGTGGGCGCGTCGACTTACCCGGCAGCAGTCCTGAAGACATGTACTACAGTCTGCAAACACTCTCCAAACTCGCAGACGAAACCATCCTCTACCCTGGCCACAATTATGCTGGTCAGCCGTCGGATACCATCGCCAGCCAGCGGCGTCACAATATGTATCTGCATTTGAGCAGTAAGACGTTACAAGAGTTTATGTCAATGATGGGATGATTCGTCATCGTATACAGAAGGTAGGACCTGAGCGTGATCATTCGTAAAAAACGTGGCAATTTTCTTGAAGACTTTCGTGTTGGTCAACTGTTTCGCCACAAAGTGGGTAAGACCGTGACTGAAGGGTTGTTCAACGCCTTCACCGAATTTGGCATGACCACAAACCCGCTGAGTAAGAACCTTCGCTACGCTCAGCGCTACGGCTTCAAAGGATTAATCGCTCCACCAGGGTTGGTAATGAACATCGTCTTCAGTCAAAGCGTGGAAGACATTTCCGAAAATGCTCGCGCCAATCTGGAATATCGCGATATGCGTTTCGGTGCGCCGGTATACATCGGCGACACGATTGAGGTTGAAACGACTGTTGTTGGTGTCCAACCTTCATCGAAAGAGCCAGATCGTGGTGTGGTGCATGTACAAACCACCGGGCGCAATCAGAACGGTGAAGTCGTTCTCACCTTGCAACGCAAAGTACAAATCTGGAAAGATAAGCAAGACGCGAAAGTCGAAGCATCCTCACAAGCAGAGATCCCAACCATTCCCTGCGACCTGCAGGTTCCGGCTTATGATAAGAGTCGCACGTATCAGGAACTCGCTCATCTGACTAATCCTGACACCTACATTGAAGACTTCAATGTCGGCGACACGCTTGAACATTCCCGTGGGCGCACCGTAACCACGGCTCACATGGAATGGACGGCGATGCTCGATAACACCTCGCAAGTCCATAGCAATCAGTACATGGTCGACCAAAATCCCGCGAAGTACATTGGCGGACAATTGATCGTGTATGGTGGTATTCCATTCAATCTCTGTCTTGGTCTTTCGTGCCCGGACGTTGGGGATAATGCGCTAGGTGATGTGTCCTACATCACAGGGCGTCACACTGGACCGATTTTCGTCGGCGATACTGTCTTTGCCGCAACTGAAATCACTGGCAAACGCGATTACCCTGGTCGCGCAGACCTTGGTATCGTCGCCACGATTTTACGAGGCCACAAGCTCATCAAAAAGGGCGATGCCTGGGAGAAGATGGAGATCTTTTATTTGGAGCGAGAGATGGCGGTGAAACGGCGATCCCACTATGCGTAGCTTGGCTTAATAGCCACTCCTCGGGGATTACGCTACGATGATGGCCATGCAAGACGTTCGGCAAGCTCGCGTCATCGAAGCACTTCGTCGTGTTGCACAATCGCCACGCGCAGCAATTGAGGACGACGTAGCGTCGATGCGTAACCTCTCACCGCAGGAACATGGAAAGCGACTCGTGGCAGTCTGCCGTGCGGCCTGGGCGATATTACGGTCACGACCTGATTTTCCTCAGATTGCTGCGTACCGAGACCCGCTGCCAGACGATTTTGCCGAGAAATGGCAGCGCCTGGTCACTCGCCGTCGTATCCAGCAGCAGAAGAGCCATGGACCCCGCTGAAGTTGCTCGCCTCCTCGCTGACCGACTTGAAGCTGCACACATTCCCTATACAATTGGCGGCGCCATTGCGTACGCCTACTGGGGTGTCGCACGCGGCACGCACGCTGTCGATATCAATTTATTTATTGCTCCAGAACAGTTTGCCGAAACATTGGACATTCCCATACCAGCCGGACTGACAATTGACCGCACTACCGCGCTTACATCGGCTGAGGAACGAGGTAACGCTCGCGGCTTCGTAGGAGACGTTCCAGTCGATATGTTTGTGGATTCAATTCCGCTTCACGAGGAAGCCGCTCGACGGGTAGCGACCGTCTCACTTTTTGATCGCCCAATCCGCATTCTTTCTGCAGAGGATCTGGTTGTTCTGAAACTGCTCTTTTTTCGCGGGAAAGATATCGTTGATATCGACCGAGTTCTTTCACTTCAGGGGGACCGGCTTGACCGTGCGTATATCCGTCGTTGGCTTGTTGACTCTGTTGGAGAAGAGGACGAACGCGTTCAGAAATGGAATCAACTTTGTACTACTATTCCAGTGCCGTTAAAGGTGGATGAACAATAAGAATTGAGGATCGAGAAAAAACGGAATCTAAAGCAACGTAGGCTTGTCTTTAGCTCAGCACTCGACCCTCACCCTAGTCCTCTCCCTGGCAGGGAGAGGGAAGTTCAAACATAGCGAGAAAGGGGGAGAGGAATAGCCAATGTTTTACGCCAGTAGCGTTCTTCCAATCACTTTTAGTTCCAAAATCGGTTTCACGCCCTCGAAGATTGGGAGCACGAGAGCATCAACGACATAACGCGATATCGCATACTCCTCGCCATACCCCCAGCCGCCGTGGATCAGTTGTCCTTCCTGCGTGACGGACACAGCCACATCGCATGCTAACAACTTTGCCATCGCAGCAATGACAGCGGCAGCTTCGTCTTTGTCCATCGCCGGTGCTGCGGCGTAGGACAGTTGCCGCGCAGCGGCAACGTAAGTGGCCATGCGTCCGAGTTTGTATTGTGTGAGTTGGAAGTCTCCAAGCGAAGTGCCGAACTGCTTGCGTTCGTTGGCATACGTCGCTGTCACTTCCAGTGCAGCCTGCGCTAAACCAGTGGCACGTCCACCGGTCTGCAATCGACCTGCGGCAAATCCCGCCATCTGCAAATAGAAGCCTTTATTGAGTCCACCTTCTTCACCAACGAGATTTTCGGCAGGGACAAAGTAGTTGTCGCAGTTGAGAATGTACGAGTGCATGCCACGATATCCTAATGTCGGAATCGCTGTGCCGCCCAGAACACCACCAGTCGGTTGACGCATCTCAAATGAGTGCCCAGGAAACTGGTCTTTTTCAACAATAAATAGCGAGAGTCCACGCGCTCCAGACTTCGGATCAGGATTGGTGCGTGTCAGCATCGCAATAATGTTGGCACGTCCAGCAAAGGTACACCAGGCTTTGGCGCCGTTGATCACGTAACCTTGCTTACCACCAACTGTCGCTGCTTCTGCACGACATTTTACTGAGGCAACATCTGATCCAGTGTCAGGCTCAGTCACGGAGATCGCCACCATCAACTCGCCAGCAGCAATCGGAGGTAACCACTTTTTCTTTTGCGCTTCGGTGCCACCACGAAGCAAGGCTTTCGTCAGAATCTCTGGGCGTGTAATCAAGCTCCCAGCGACACCAAGCGAAGCGCACGACAACTCTTCAGTGGTGATAATCATGGCTAAGTTACCCATGCCGCCACCGCCGTATTCTTCAGGCACCGACATGCCAAAGAAGCCCAGTTCCGCCATGTGCGTAATGATATGTTCGGGAATCAACTCATCATGACGATGCACCCGCTCGGCAACTTGCGACACTTCAGAGCGAGCAAATTGGCGCACTGAGTCGCGGGTCATTACAGCGATATCACTCTCCAACCAGGAATTATTGACGCCACGATTAGCGATCACCGAACGACCAATCTGGCGAAAGCGATTCTCATGCGCACCGACGCGCATTGCGGCTTTGATGTCACCTCGTCCGATGGTGTCTCCTAACACCGCTTCAGCAAAACCAAAGTCAGTCAGGTGAATGTCAGCCTGATTGAGCCATTTCTGGCCGATTTCCGAAGCAAACCCAAGTGCCATCTCACTGGCTTCGGTCTCACCGTGCTCTTGGGCTCCATTCGCATATGCTAATAACGCACGCGCAGCTTCGACTTCAGTCGCCAGGTAGGCAAGCCGTTCTGTATGCACTTGGTGCTCATCTATCGCTTTGCCGTTTTCCGTGATTTTGCGGCCGTGATGCAAAGCTTCATCACGCATCTTCTGCAGGGCATCAACAATGGCTGTGGTTTGCCGGAGCATATCGGTCATGCTACGTCTCCTCGTGTAGTTGCCAGTCCTCATTTCTCTCTATTTTTGGGACAGAGAGAAAGAAGCTAACCTTATCGATCGAGTATACAATGTTAGCGAAACGGTTGATAACATCCTCTAGGACCCTGGGCTAGGGCAGCATGATCTGCTAGAAGACAGCACTCAGCGCTCAGCATTCAGCCATCAGCTTAAAAAAAGAGGCGTATATTGAAACTCCTTTGTGTTCTGCTGAACGCTGACTGCTGACAGCTAACAGCTTATTTTTCAGGAGGAACTATGTTCGTACTCGATAGAGGCAAGCGTTTTGTCATTCCCCGCACTGAGATGACCTACCCTGGTCACAGCATGAAGCTACACCAAAATGCTGCCGATCCAGTGAAGTCACCAGTTGACCATGTGATGATGGACTTTGAAGACGCTTGTCCGTACGAGTTCAAAGGGCCCAAGAGCCGTCAATGTGTCGTCGAAGCGCTCAATACGCTCGACTTCGGAAAGAAGGTCATTACCGTTCGCCCCAATAACGTACGTTCAGAATTCTTCCTTGGTGATATCGAAGCGATCGTCACTGGCGCACCTGATAAATTTCATGGCCTGATTCTACCCAAGATTCACGGGCCAGATGATATTAAGTATGTTTCCTCACTACTTGATAGTTTAGAAAAGAAAGCCGGCTGGAAAACCCGGCTACAACTTGAGTCTCTCATCGAAATTCCCCAAGCCATCGTCAAAGCCTATGACATTGCTACTGCTTCAGATCGCATGGCTGGCTTGATCTTTGGTATCGCTGACTTTGCCGCGACTCTTGGTATCCGCGAAGTGGTAAAGAATCAGAACATCAACTTCCTCTATGCCAAACAAGCTGTGGTCATCGCCGCTAAAGCCGCAGGCTTGCATGCGATTGATAATGTCTATCTCCCGCTGTGGCGCAAAGAGGATTCCAAAGACAAAGTTGCTGAGATTGAAGCCGGGTTACGCGACAAGAACGTTGGTGCAGCCAACCTGGGCATGGATGGCACCTGGGTGATTCATCCGCAGCAAGCGCAAATCGCCAACGAGTGCTACACGCCCACTGACAAGCAGATCCAATACGCTACTCGTGTCCTCGATCTCTATCATCAGAAAGGTGGCGGCTCGATGCCTGACCCTGAGACTGGCGAAATGATCGACGAAGCAACCATCAAGATTGCTCTGATGGACCTCGCAAAAGCAGTACAAGCAGAGAAAGTCAGTGCTGCCTATCTTGCTGAGCAAGCCGCAAAGAGCAAAGGCATCACTGGGTATGACATTTTGGAGCAGATGAAGAGAGTCGGATAATCTGGGAGCGCGGGCGAGACGCCCGCGCTCCCAGGATAGGAAACACTATGCTTAAAAAAATCCACCACGTTGGCATCGTCGTACGCAAACTCGAGGAAGCGTTTGAGTTCTACAAAGACATCCTAGGACTTCCGTTAGGCAAGATGGCCACGGTGCAAGATCAAGGCGTGAAAGCTGCGCTGCTTCCAGTTGGCGAGAGTGAAATCGAACTGCTGGAACCGATCACGACTGATTCTGGAGTCGCGAAATTTCTCGAAAAGAAAGGTGGCGGCTTGCACCATATCTGCTTTGAGACTGACAATGTCGAAACAGAGTTAAAGGCCACAATCGATAAAGGAATTCGCGTCATCGACCAGAAACCGCGCCCAGGCTTGGCGGGCATCATCGCGTTTCTGCATCCGCAAGCGTGTTGTGGTGCCTTGATCGAATATGCACAACCAGTCGATCATAGCGAGCACGCCTCGCTGCTCGGTGAAGCACGCAATCGTCGCTTCACTACCAAACGACTCGACCATGTGGTTATCGCTGTGAAAGATCTCGAAACGGCGGTCGCGACCTATCAAAAGAACTTTGGGCTCTCGCGTGAGCCCGCAGGTGAGGTCCCTGCCCTCGGTATTCGCAATACCTTCTTACCTATTAGTGACGCCAAGATTGAGATCGTCTCTCCGCTCGGTGACAACAGCCCCATCGCGCAGTTTCTGACCAAGAATGGCGAAGGTATGTACCTGTTGTCACTCGATGTTGATCATCTTCCTGGTGCAATCTCCGCCCTCGGAGAAAAAGGCATCAAGGCGAACGTTGCGAAAGCTTCTGATGGTAGCGAGTTGGCGTTTATCAGCCCGAAACATACACATGGGGTGTTGCTGCAACTAATTTCGCGGCGCTAGCATGTCTATGTTCAGCGCGAGGAATAGACGATGAAAAAAGACAATCCCTGGGTCATGCGTACGTACTCTGGTCATTCCACCGCGAAGGCGAGCAACGAGTTGTATCGCCTCAACCTCAGCAAAGGCCAAACGGGCTTGTCGGTGGCGTTCGATTTACCCACGCAGACTGGCTACGACAGTGACCATGAACTCGCGCGTGGCGAGGTCGGTAAAGTCGGTGTGCCGGTTGGCCACATCGGCGATATGGAAACCCTCTTTGCTGGGATTCCGTTGGACAAAATGAATACGTCGATGACGATTAACGGTACGGCAGCGTGGTTACTCGCGCTCTATATCGCCGTGGCGGAACGTCAAGGTGTCGACGCGAAAGCATTACAAGGAACGACCCAGAACGATATCGTCAAAGAGTACCTCTCGCGCGGGACCTATATTTTTCCACCTGCCCCGAGTCTGCGCCTGACTAGCGATACGATCACGTACACCGTTAATAACGTTCCGAAGTGGAATCCGATCAACGTCTGCTCCTATCATCTGCAAGAAGCTGGGGCCACGCCTGTGCAAGAAGTTGCGTTCACGCTCTGCACGGCGATTGCTGTTCTCGATACCGTGCGTGCGTCTGGGAACGTCAGTGAAGGAGAATTCGTTGAGGCAGTCGGGCGCATCAGCTTTTTCGTCAATTCCAGCCTTCGCTTTATTGAGGAGGTCTGTAAACTCCGGGCCTTCGGGCAGTTGTGGGATGAACTGACGCGCGATCGTTATGGCGTAACGGACCCGAAACTGCGCCGTTTTCGCTACGGTGTGCAAGTCAACTCACTGGGTTTGACCGAAGCCCAACCTGAGAACAATGTGCCACGTATTGTCCTGGAAGCACTGGGAGTGACATTGAGCAAAGAGGCACGTTGCCGGGCACTGCAATTGCCAACTTGGAATGAAGCGCTCGGGCTACCTCGCCCGTGGGACCAACAATGGAGTCTGCGTATCCAGCAGATTCTCGCATACGAGACTGATGTTCTTGAGTACGAAGATATTTTCGAGGGCAGCAAGGTTACCGAAGCCAAGACCGCAGAGATCAAACGTGCAGCCTGGGCTGAGGTCGAACGCGTGCAAGAATTCGGCGGCATTATTTCGGCATTAGATTATGTCAAAGAGCAATTGGTCGCGAGCCATACTGAACGCGTTCGACGTATCAACGCCGGAGAACAGACAGTAGTTGGCGTGAACAAGTTCACTGAAACTGCGCCGTCACCGCTCTACACTGGAGATTCGTCAGCAATTCTCAAAGTGGATGAAGCAGCGGAACGCGATCAACTCGCACGGCTGCAATCGTTTCGTGCGTCACGCAATCAAACAGAAGTCTCAGCCGCACTTGCCGCGTTACGCAATGCAGCAACGAACGGCGATAACATCATGCCAGTCTCGATTCGCTGCGCGCAGTCTGGAGTCACTACAGGTGAATGGGCGCAGACGCTACGTGCGGCGTTCGGAGAATTCCGTGCGCCGACCGGCATCGGTGGTGCAGTCGTCACCCGCACAGCCAATGGCCAAGTCGGTGAACGGCTGGAGACGTTGCGTGCACGCGTGCGAAAATCTGCGGATGCCCTAGGAAGACCACTTAAGGTGTTGATTGGGAAACCCGGCCTTGATGGTCATTCCAATGGTGCCGAGCAAATTGCTGTGTGGTGTCGCGACGCAGGAATGGAAGTGGTGTATGAAGGTATTCGTCTCACGCCTGACCAGATTGTGAATAGTGCGCGTGACGAAGGTGTCCATCTCATCGGCCTGAGCATCCTTTCTGGATCACACTTACGCCTCGTGCCTGAGGTGATCGCAGGCCTCAAAGCTGAGGGACTCGGCGAAGTGCCCATTGTAGTTGGTGGGATTATCCCAGAGGATGATGCAGCGATGCTCCGCAAGGCAGGTGTCGCGCGCGTGTATACGCCGAAGGACTTTGAGATGACAAAGATTCTGTCGGATATGGTGGATGTTGCCGAGGCGGCGTATTCCTAGAGCTAATTGCAATTGCGTTTACCCTAATTCCCAACATTCGACCCTCACCCTAGCCCTCTCCCTGGCAGGGCAATGGCATTAAGTTAACAGCCGCCGTGGAGTTTATTCTGCAGTTGCCGTAAGTAGGAGCAATGATGGAGAAAGAAACGAAGCGCTTATTTGC
>VGTJ01000074.1 GCA_016874775.1 Deltaproteobacteria bacterium | reverse complement strand
CCTGCACTGGGTGTTAGATGTCGTGTTTCGCGAAGATGCCCGCCGGGTCTATGATCGCACGACGGCGGAGAACCGGGCGTTCCTCAACCGCTTGGCCGTCTCGCTCTTACGCGGGGACCCCGGCAAAAAGGTTCGCTCAAAGTTAAGCGCAAACGCCCAGGCTGGCACCTGTCCTACCTCGCCCAACTCCTCGGGTTTCCCTGCACTTGAAGCGCGTTTTCCGTGCGGTCCCTTTGGGAGGGAATCTTGACCATGCACCTGCTGTTCCGACCTGAGAATGCCCATGTGATCCCTACTGGTGGGGGCAATGTCCTGGTCGCCGCCAAGAGTATGTCGCTGTTTGTGATGGACCCGATTGCGGATGCTCTCTTGAAGTATGCAGAAACGCATAAGCGGATGACCGAAGAGGAACTCGTCAAATCGCTTGGCGAGCGGTTCTCTCCCGTTGGAATTACGGAAACGCTGAAAGAGTTGCTACGGTTACATGTTTTTGTGACCGAACAGCCGCAGTTCAAACCGATTCGCCCCATTGTTGATGTTGAGCGCTTCCCACTAGGATCGTTGGTGCTGAACGTGGCCAACAAGTGTAACCTGCACTGTTCGTATTGCTACGAACCGGAGGGCGCAAAGTATAGTGCTTCACCTGTACAGATGGATTGGGACACGGCGCGACAGAGTGTCGATTTTCTCTTTCACAAAGCTGGTGGAAACCGTGAAGTGAGTATCTGCTTTTTTGGTGGCGAGGCTTTGCTCAACTTCAAGTTGCTTCGTGCGGTAGTCGCCTATGCCGAAGAGACCGCACAGCAACGGGAGAAAAAAGTCGATTTTTCTTTGACGACCAATGCGACGTTGTTGACTGATGAAATGATCGATTTCTTTCAGACGCATCGCGTGGGGATCACTATCAGTATCGATGGTCCACAAGACTTGCATGATAAGCGGCGATTTTCTCTTACGGCACGAGGTGAACGTAAGGGGTCTTACGAACAGGTGGTCTCACGTGTGAAGCGGTTGTTCGACCGCTATACCGCGCGCCCAGTAGTTGCGCGGGTCACAGTTACGAAAGGGACAGTTGAAATTGCACGCATTTATGAACATCTGTCGCAGCTCGGCTTCTTTGAGGTAGGGTTCTCACCAGTGACGGCAAAAAGTGGGGAAGCGTACGGACTTGAACCAGCTGACCTGCGGAACGTACTCGCAGGGTTTCGTGAACTTGGGCAGGTGTACATTGCCCGTGCCTTACAGAACGAATACACCGGGTTTTCTAATCTCAGTACTATGCTCACTGACTTATACACCGGAACAAACAAGCTGTTTCCTTGTGGTGCGGGGCTTGGCTTACTTGACGTTGATGGGAACGGTGATGTGTACCTTTGTCATCGTTTCCCTGGCTCTGCAGAGCACCAATATGGCAACGTGAAGACTGGCCTGGCCTACGATCGGTTAAACGAGTTTGTTAACAGCGCCCATGTCGAGAATAAGCCGGTATGCCAGACGTGTTGGATTCGTGGTCTCTGTGGGGGTGGCTGTTATCATGAAGCCTACACCCAATTCGGTGACGGAGCGCTGCCCAACCTGCATTACTGTGATTTCCTGAGGGAGTGGACTGAGTACGGCATTCGGGTCTATATGGAATTGCAAGAAAAAAATCCTGGATTTGTGGAAAACTACGTGCTACGGGGGAGAGGGGACGCGCCAAGGGAATTGACGTGAGAAGTAATACGTAAAACGTAAAAAGAGAGTGGGGTGGTTACGGATTACGCATTACGTTTTACGTTATGAAAGCTACAGTGAGGAAAACAGAAAATTAAGGAGCATAGCCATGAAACACCTCAAAGCTGCGAACCACAAGGCAGAACTGGTTGAGAAGGTACAAGAAGCGCAAGAAGACGTCGTTGGTATGGCCATGCCTGCGGGGTGTACGACGATCTTCAATCCGGGGTGGGAAGCGAATATGTGGGGTGGAGTGAACGGTATGTGTGCACCAATGGAGGCTGACCTCCTGAGTTGCGCCAACATGTGTTGGTGGCCCGCTCAGGTGCCTGATAGTTTACAAAGCTCACCGGAATGGGCCAAAGCCTGCTCGGGAATGAACCAAGAAGACTGGAAAAATTTCGAGATCATTTTTCCGAAGACGAACTGAGCGCGAACCGCGTGTTGCGTAGAACGTGGTACGTGAAGACGAGGAACGTATCACGCCGCACGTAACACGTGACATGCTTAGGAGACTGCTGTGACCTATAAACGTTACTTGCTGTTCATGCTCGTTCTGTTTGCCGTTCCTAATTCTGCCTGGGCTAAATGGTATCTCCTCGCTTCGGTTCATCCGAACAATCTTGTGGTCATCGACACTGAGACCGACAAGATTACCAAGAACATCCAGCTTGAAGGGCGCGGACCGTCAATGAACATTGCGCCCAATCCGAAGAATCCACAGTTTGCCTATGTCGTCAATGAACTGGCGCAGAACATCGCGCTTGTCGATCTTGATGAAGGCAAACAAGTCACGAGCTTTCCGCTTTCAAGCGGCAATGAGGTTGTTCGCACAATGGCAATCGACGTGAATGCGCAAGGCACTCGCCTGTTTGTGCACGAGATGCCGGTGAAACGTGAGCCCGGCAAATTTGCTGCCCAGCCCAACCGCATACGGGTGATTGACCTAAAAACCAACAAGACTGAGCGCGTGATTCCTGCTCCGCGTCAAGTCATGTCGCTCGCGACGTCCAAAGACGGGAAGCGACTTTACGTCTTTAGCATTGGTCAGGATATCTTCGTCTATGACGTCGAGCGGGGAACTCAGCTCGCCAGCATACCGCTCGTGAACCGGAACATCACTGGTATTGCTCGGACCGATGGGCTCCCTGCGTGGAACCCGTACCAAGAGAATAATTATCTCTTGTCGTTTGGCATTGTGACGACGGATACGTTTACCGGGCAAATGACCGTCGGGATTGCCTCTCTCGACTTGAATGACGCCAATCCAGAGTTGAAAACTTCTGAGTTGCAACCCTTTACGGCGGAAAATTACAACCTCACCGGACTGCAATCGGCAAAGACCAATCAGGTCTATTTCAGCTATAACAATCTGTGGAAAGTTGATCCGAAAACCCGCAAAATGCTGAGCGCGGAACTCTCGAATACCTATTTTGTCCCGATGCTCCATCCAGAGGGGAAAAAGGTCTACTGCGGAGCAAACTGGCACGACATCGCCGTTTTCGATGCGGAAACGCTCAAGCCAATCACCAAGATTGCGCTTGGTCATTCGCAAACCGGAAGCGGAAACGATCTGCGGTTTATCAATCGGTGATGAACACCTGCCGACCTCCCAAGCTCTCACGCCGTCACCTTCTCCAAGCCGCAGCGGCGCTTTCGTTCGGACAGGTGACAATGCGTGGGGCCGCACATGCCGAAACACCTCCAACGTCAACTGTTCCGACGAGCTTCGCTGATGTCGTGCGCCGTCGCGCCATGATCCGCGCATACAAAAGCGATGCGGTTCCTGAAGAGAAAATTCAGCAGCTCCTCAAGTATGCCGTGCGTGCTCCGAGCGGGGGGAATCTCCAGCCGTGGGAATTCGTCGTGGTGAAAAGTCCGGACGTGCGCGCCCAGCTTGCTAGAGCAGCTATGGGTCACTCCGCCGTTGCTACGGCTCCGGTTATCATTGCGACCTGTGCCGACATCCAACGTGCAGGCAGTGGGCACGGCGCTCGCGGGTCGTTTGTCAGCCTTATTGATACCGCCTTTGCCTCGTTATTGATTCTGCTCGGTGCGGTCGAGCAAGGACTCGGCGCATGTTTTGTTGCTTCCTACAATGCGGAAGAGGTCGCAAAACTGTTTGCCTTGCCTGAACACATTCGTCCAGTGGGACTCATCACGATCGGCTACCCAGCCGAGACGCCACGAAAACCTCCGACGAAGAAGATTCCATTGAAGAAATTAGTGCACGTGGATAAGTGGTGAACTGAGACGAGCAATCCTGGACAGCGACGACCCTATGCACTTCCTTGTTTCCGGTGGGGCTTCACGCTATATGGTCCACGCAGTGATGCTCATGGCGACATGAGTGCCACGTCAGGTCGCGAGAGAAAGAAGGAGGACCGGAATGTCGAAGCAGTGGCTTACGCTCTTCTTCATCTGCACGGGGATACATGGACAGCTCGTCTATGCCGACCTCTCTGCAACGGTGATACAGAGCATGTTTCACCCATACGAACAAGACAAACAAGTAGTGAGTGGATTCGCTCCTAGAACGTCTATATCGAAAGACTCATGGGAGTCGGCAAAAGAGCACTTGCCGCCAGAGATTCTCGACCGCGTAAAATCAGGGGAACTCTCTTTTTCTGTGCAAGCAACGACGAATCTTCCTGTGAGTGAAGAATACATTCGAGCGACTAAACAGTATGCTGGACAGGTGCGCCTTGGTGCTAATGGGGAACTTGAGGGATACGTGGCAGGACTCCCGTTCCCCGTTCTTGATCCTGCGGACGCACAGTCTGGGATGAAAGCAGCTTGGAATCTGCGCCACCGTGACTTCGGTGACGTGATGCAAGTGTGGAACTCCTTTCGTCTGGTAACTGAGTCAGGATCAGCGGAACGAGAAATTGAGAACTACTATGTGGTGCACTATGGCATGCACCGTCCACAGAGTAACGGAACGAATCCCAATAAATGGGAGAGTGACGGTATTCTCTATAAGGAGTTCTTTCATATCCTTGCCCCGTTTGATTTGAAGAATTCGATGAGCCTCAAGCTCCGCTATGCACGGGACAATGTCAACGATGATAACTGGTTGTATACTCCAGCGAGTCGAAAAATTCGCAAGATGATTATCAAACAAGATGAAGCGTCATATGACTCAGGTTTTCTCAATGAAGATTTTTTCGGGTACTGGGGATATGTCCGTGCGTGTAACTGGAAGTTACTAGGATCACGACGCATGCTGGCCCCTGTTGGTGCGAAATCGGTGAGTGCGACGTTTGGTGGCCGTGGAAATTGGTACCCGGTCGATCCATGGGAACTGCGAGAAATGCTTGTCCTCGAATGTACGCCGGTGGCAAGTCGACATATGTATAGCAAACGCGTGATCTATATCGACCAACAAATGTTCGTCCCTGTCTACGTCCTGTTCTACGATCAAGAGGGAAAACATCAGAAGACCCTTTTTGAACTCTACGGAAACCCGAAATTCAACCCTGGGAACGAACACGTCCGTGTTCCTGTATGGGTAGGGGAGTCGATGGTCGACTATGAAGAACAACTCGGCTCGATGACGGTGGTGAGCAAGACGCTCTACAATACCCCTCTCCCGGATGATTTCTTTAATCTCGATCGGATCATGGCCCGTGGGCAGTGAAGCGGGCAAGTCAAAAGTCTCATTGCAAAAGTCAAAGCTGATGAACAACAACCGAATTGACACGCGAAATACTCACCTGAAGCGTGTTTTTTTTCAACCATTCGTTTATTCGCCTATTTCCCCACTTCTCTTCTTTTCAATTCTCGTCTTTGCCTTTCCCTCGACGAGTGCAGCGGATTTTCGCTACGGCCCGATGTCGTTATCGGGCAATGTACAGACCCAGCAGATTTTCCGTCACCCCGAGCCAGAAAAGTGGTCGATCATTCAACAACGCAATGTTGTTCGCTTACGGCTAGAGTATGACTGGATTCAAGACGGACAAGCCTTTGGCTATCTGTCGGTCCCCTGGATTCGCCGCGCTCGTTTTGCCGGCCTCTACCGCGGCTCCTACGATAGTATCTACGACTTCCTTCCTGGGCCTCGGCAGGAAGTATTCCCGTACCAAGGAAGAACGCGACGTGATGGTAAATTGTCAGATCTCACTCAAGGTGCTGCCCACGCCCTCCGGTTTGAGAGCATCTTTCGTGAAGCGTATAGCGATATTGAGTTCGCTGATATTCCGTTGTCACTACGGCTTGGCCGACAGATGGTGGTGTGGGGAGAGTCAGACAATTTGCGCATGTTGGACCGCACCAACGCATTAGATACGACCTGGCATGCTGGTGGGCTTGGCGTTGAGACATGGGATGATCTTCGTATTCCGTATTGGACGATTAAGGGGACGTACAGCTTTGGTCGCCTCGGCCCACTGATTGATACTTACCTGGAAACCTATTGGGTACCTGGGCACTGGGTTCCGGCCAAGATTGGCTTTTTACCTGGACGTCCATGGGGATTTCCAGCGACGAATCCATTCGTTGGGAGTCCGACCGGTGGGAACTTCAAGTTGCTCAATGGCACAGTATTGGGGAGGCGAGGTGACTATGCGAAGAACCCAGGCGAGAATAGCCAGGTAGGCGTGCGCTTTGGTGCGATGACACCACAAGGACTTACCTTCACGTTCAATTATCTGTACCAGCGCCTGTCGCAAGATGATGGGATGAACACCACAAGTCTGCGCGGACGAAACAGCTGTCTCCGAGGAACGTTAACCTGCCCTACGCTAGGTGATGTGGCCTTGGCCAACACGCGCCTCCTTGAACAGGGGATTTTGCCTGCCGAAGCATACTATCCCTATACTCACACCTTAGGCATCTCTGCCAGTTATGCTGATAGTCGCTATACTGAAGGTGTCTGGCGTATGGAGATGATCTATGAGTTTGGTAAACCGTTTGCTGACAAACGCAAACCGATTTTCATCCTTGATGCAAATGGCGCGTCGGTTCCGAGTGGTTTTCTTGGTGTGAAGAAGAGTGATGCCTGGCAGGGGTTCGTTGGCTTTGACCGGCCAACCTGGATTCGCGCCTTGAATCGGCGAACGACATTTTTCGTTACTTCGCAACTGTTCTGGCAATACATTCCAGAAGGGGCCTCACGCTTCCAAGGACAAATCTCGTCTACTGATAAAGTTCGCAATTGGGAAGTGGTCGGTACCTTGGCGGCAAGCTCGGTATATATGCGAGGCACGCTGCTACCACTGGCATTCGTCGTTATTGACCCGGTCAATCGTTTCAGCAGCCAGTTTACGTGGATTGTCGACTACTATGTCACTCCAAGTGTTATCGTGCGCCTTGCGCAGAGTTACTTCTTTGTCCCAGGGTATGGCGGGAAAGTCGATGAAACATGGGGGCTGGGAGGCTTGTATGGTCGTCGTGATGAAACGGTATTACGCTTGACCTATCAGTTCTAAAAAGGAGGGCTGTTATGCCGTATGATCTTGTCCTCAAAGGGGGAGACGTCATTGATCCAGGATGGCCATTCCATCAACAGGCCGATGTGGCGATCACTAAGGGGAAAATCGCTGCGGTAACGCCCAATATCCCAGCCACCGAGGCGATCCGTACGATCGACGTGACAGGCAAGATTGTGTGTCCTGGACTCATAGATATTCACGCGCACACGTTTATCAATGCCCACGACATGGGACCGGAAACCGATCAGCGATGCGCTGCAAGTGGAGTGACGACGATCATTGATGCAGGTAGCGCTGGCTCAGCAACGTTCCCCGGATTGCGGCACTATGTGGCTGAACGCAGCCAAGTTCGGCTGCGCTGCTTTGTTCACCTCTCTGCTCTCGGTCTTATCCATTTACAGGTAGGCGAACTGATGAACCTGGATTACGCTGACCCTGAAGGATGTGCGCGGACAATCCGTGATAACCGAGATATCGCAATTGGGGTCAAGCTCCGCTTCAGCAATAATGTGGTTCCAGATAAGGCAGGCACTGAGCCGCTACGCCTGGCACGACAAGCCGCAGACATGGCGGAGGTGCCATTGATGGTTCATATCACGGATGCGCTGCTGCCAGTTCCGAAGATTCTTGAATTCATGAAGCCTGGTGATGTTGTCACTCATTGTCTCCATCGTTACCCGTACGGCATCATGGGACCGGAAAAGAAAGAGATTCTGCGCGAAGTGTGGAATGCGCAAAAGGCAGGGGTCATTTTTGATTGTGCACATGGGCGCATGCATTTCACCTTTCCGTTCGTGCGGATGGCATTAGAGCAAGGATTTATGCCTGATACGATTGCCACAGACTTGTCGATTCCAAGTGCAACGCGCGGACCGGTCTTTGATTTACCGACGACGATGTCGAAGTTTCTCAATCTAGGAATGAGCCTTGAGGATGTCATCCGTCGAGTGACGACGAATTCCGCGCGGGCAATAGGTGAGGGGGGAGTGCTGGGAACACTGAAGCCCGGATCGGTGGCTGACGTAGCGGTCTTCAGTCTTGAGCGCGGGCAATTCGATTTCGTTGATACGGATCAGAATCACATGATTGGCGAACAACGGTTAGTGACGCAGCTGACACTGAAAGATGGTCGGGTCTGGTATCGTGCGCCAAGAGAGCAGTAGCGTGAATAAAGCAGGCAGAGAGAAGTCTCTACCTGCTGGTGGCCAGTTGTTTTAGTCCCTAAAAGTAGTCGTCCCGTAATGCGCCGTCATAACGACCACTACGCATACAACAATGCTTGAAACCGGTGGCCCGAGTTACACGGACAGGGATCGTTACGGCCTAACTTTTCGACGAATTCCTTGCCTCCGTGAACAATCTGTCGGCCGCGTTTGACGTGGGTTTCAGAGGGGAATCCCTTTCGTCGCTTACTGGTGCGTTCGAAAGGAATGGTGGGTTGAGAGGGTATGTGGTGTTGCCATGGGGTACCTCCTAGAGAAAAGCTACGGTGTTGCCGTGCACTGATGATGATAGCAAGGACAGGGAATAGGGCAAACCGTCCTCGCTGGCTACACGTGGGAGTAACAAAAAGTTTGTCATCCCCGTCCCAAAGCTCCTTGCGCGTATTGCCGCTAAATCAAACCTTGAAAGATTGATACACTCCGACTGTTACCCTGAGTGCAACGAAGGGTCTCGCAGAGAGATTCTTCGTTACGCTCAGAATGACACGGCTCGGCGTCTGTCACGTAAAGTGTACGAAGGTATTCAGGTCTGATTTAGCGGTCGCTTGTCGTTGTCTTCCGCGTTTTTGCGTTTGTAGAGCCTGACGAGCGCGACCCCTTGACCTCGGCTGAGCGAGCCTCGTAGGAAATTGAGACGTCATTCATCTGTGATTGTGCTTGGAAAACCCGGACGCGAGAATCGTAGGTTACGGAAAGTTGCTGCGGACCGGTCCAGGTGACTACGACAGGAGGACCGCCGCTCGGTAATGCTGGAGCTGTCCCATCTGCGGTATCTGCGCTAAAAACGTTGCCGCCAGCAATAAGATGGTCAGTTGTGTTTGGCAGTACTGAGATTTGGGTGCTGGTTCCGCCGAATGGGCCGCAGCTACGTTGGAAAATAATGGCCTTGGTCTGTCCCGATGGATCAGGAAGGTCCTGCAGGATGCGATTGTCGCATGGATCGCATCCCATCAGTATGAGAGCGAGCCCTGAATACGTACAGAAATGAAGCAGAAAGCGTCTAAGCATCGCGTTACGTTCTCTGCCTCAAGTATCGGTACGTTCGATGCTAACTTAATTTCTATGAGGGAGATTTTTGCAACAGCAAGGACCTGTTCTCCTGGTGAAAATAAGCACTTTGCAGACTTTGTCTTACATTGCTGATACGCCACCATCGACCATGTAGACTCCACCGCTACAGTAACGGCTATCGTCGCTGGCGAGAAACAACATGACCGAAGCGACCTCTTCTGAGGTTCCGTATCGTTTCAGCGGTATCCAGTTCGACAAATTCTTCTTCGCCTGCTCTCCGGCTCCAGGCGCAAAGCCTTCTTCCAATGACCGCATCATCCGTGTATCGATCGGCGACGGATTCACTGTATTTACACGAATGTTAAATGGGGCACATTCTAACGCTGCCGTCCGCATCATCCCAATCACAGCATGTTTACTCGTGACGTATGCAGAAACTCCAGGCGTCCCTTTGATACCAGCGACTGAAGACGTAATGACGATACTGCCGCCCCCGCGCTTTTTCATCTCAGGAATGACGCACTTGAGTCCCAGCCACACCCCACGAACATTCACTGCTAATACTCTGTCAAAGAGTTCGAGTGGATAGTCGGTGATCGGTTGCACGGCTCCTTCAATCCCAGCGTTGGCTACATAGATGTCGATGCCGCCATAGCGCTCGACCGCGGTTCGTACGTAGTGCTGCGTGGGCTCCGGTTGACTCACATCCGCAACTGCATAGCTGACGGCGTTGCTGCCAATTGTATTCGCTGCCTGTTTCAGAGGCTCTTCAGCCAGGTCGACGAGAAGTACCTTTGCTCCTTCAGCGGCGAATTGTCGACCTGCTGCTATGCCGATGCCACCTGCACCGCCAGTGATAATCGCAACTTTTCCGGTTAGTCGTGCCATCCGTGTTGGTTCCTTTCGTGAGGTGGAGGGAGTTACAAAGGGTGACGAGAGAGGAAGTCTTGAAAAACAGCGGTAAACTGCTCACGTGCGGAAATAAAGAAGCCGTGGCCCGCGTTAGCGAAAATTTTCAATTCGGCACCTGGGATTTCTCGTGCCAAGATCTCGGAATTCGCGGCTGGAATCAAAATGTCGTCGTGACCTGTGACGACCAGAGTTGGAGTAATTATGTCTTTGAGATGCTTGAAGACACGAAGGGTCATGGTCGCCTGAAAATGACGCTCGTACGCAAATCGCGGAGTGACCTGGGTGAGGGTACGTTGTAAATGCGCTTCAAGCTCGGCGCGATGGGTGCGAATGAATTCATCGGAGAACGATAATTTCCATCCTTCCCGTCCGGCTTCTTCTGGCGTCATGCCAGCGCGCCCTTCGAGCATTTTCATGGATTCGGGCGGTGCAGCGACGGCATTGCGTCCGCCCGGTGTCGTGCAGCCTAACGTAAGGCTCGCGACACGTTGTGGGTAATGCGCGCCGAGTTCTTGCGCAATCATACCACCCATCGAAACCCCAAAAATGTGGGCACGCTGGATAGACAAATAGTCGAGTAGTGCGATGGCATCGCTGGCAAACAGTGCGACCGAATACGGTTCATCGGGTTTATCTGAGAGTCCGGTGCCACGGTTATCAAACGTAATGACTCGATAGGATTTCGCCATTGCGTGGATGAGTTCAGGGTCCCACGATATGGATGGTTGACCCAGGCCGTTGATAAACAATAATGGCTGTCCCTGACCTTCGGTCTCATAATGCAAACGAATCCCGTTTACTTGAATATGTGCCATGGTCCCCTCCTCAAAAGTGTTGTGAGTTGCGTCAGCACGGCTGTTTTAGCAGGGCCGTTTGGGGATTGCCAGGGAAATGGCACGTAGTATACACCTGAAATTATGCAAGCGGACAAGGTAACGTTGGCTATTGTGGATTCACCGGCTGAGCTGCGGCAGACCATTAAGACCCTATCTCAGGTGAGTACTGCGCTGTCGTCCTATCACCTCATAGAAATTTGGGCAGTGATCGCACTGGCTGTGTATAGCAGTATAGTGGTCATTCCCTTGTCGTCAGGACTGACAGGACTCGTCGTCTATTTTCTTGCCATTGCAGTGATTGCCTCACGACAACACGCCTTGATGGTCATGACTCATGAGGGAATACATAAGCGACTCTCTCGTCGGTTATGGCTCAATGATTGGCTTGCGCGGTTTGCTGCGGGCTTCCCCGTGTTTATTTCGCTGGCGAAGTGGCGATTCATTCACCTTTATCATCATCAGCATACGCATACAGAACATGACCCAGATCGGGCAATCTTCGTTCGCTACCCATTGGACCGCCTAAAGTTTATGCATCTGCTTGGTCGTGACCTTTGTGGTGTGAATGTTTTCTCGACATTGAAGTATTTTATTGACCTTCCCTTTGGGATGAAGGACTTCAATCGCCGATTTCTAGGAGAAGAACGCGAGGCGCAATACCGACAGGTTGCTGACATGCCGTCGTTTGCTGTGTTCTGGAGCGTGGTGATTGCGAGTGGCTTATGGCTATGGGGCGGAACTGTGGCTTTGTGTTTTGTCCTGTATTGGCTGGTTCCGTATTGTACGTTTACACAGGTATTTTTTCGTATTCGGGGCGCAATTGAGCACGGGAACGTTCCGAACCCTCAGAGCCCCTACCAACAGACCCGTACCTACCTTATTCACCCGGCCTTGAGTTTTTTCTTTGCCCCCAAACAGGTGAACTATCACCTGGAGCACCATCTCTATCCTTCGGTGCCATTCTACAACCTGCCACTGTTGCATGATGAACTGCGGCAAACCACCTACCATCGGGAAAATGGATACTATGAAACTTTTTCAGTGAGTTTACGAAAGCTTACGAAGTAAGAACCGCGGGCAGGTCGGAGAACGAAAAAATATTTTTGTGTGATATACGAATCGATGAATTTCTTTTCCGTGTGGGCGTCAAACTTAACATTGGGAGAGAAAGACAGCGATTCCTTCTCCCTGCTATGCCCACTGTCTTCTCTCCTTGTCTCCTCCCTTCCTTGCCCGTAGCCGGAGAACGGCCCGTTCTTCGGCTACACCCCTTACCATCTCAGAGACGCGCAAGTCTAACGTCCGTTGCAACAGTTGGCTTTCGCTAAGAAGTGTAGAATTTTTTCTTTGATGATGCTGCCATCAATAATGGGTTTAGCGATATAGTCATTGCATCCTGCGGCAAGCGCCTTTTCTTCATCACCAACCATAGCTTGTGCGGTTAATGCAATGATCGGGAGGTTTTTGGCAGGAGTTTGCATTGCGCGGATACGTCGGGCAGTCTCCCAGCCGTCAAGAACGGGGAGCTTCAGATCAAGGAACAGTAAATCGGGAGGGTCTTGGGCTATGAGGGCAAGGGCTTCTTGGCCATTTTGAGCTTCTCTGATGTCAAACTCTCCGACTTTCCGTATTCTATGGACCAAAATGTGACGATTATCTTCATTATCTTCAACAACTAAGATTTTCTTCCTAAGCATGGACTGTCCTTATGGGGAAGGTAGGGGGGGACGTGCATAGCTCTCCTTAGTTAGGACAGCAAAAGTTTCCTCTGTATGAAAAACGTAGCAACTTGGTTCTTTGAAAGCAAATTTGCGGTATTCTGTGCGAACACAGAGGGGAAAGAGATAAGGCAAACATGGCAGAAGACCGGATGGCAGAGAGTCGACGACTGCAATCGCGATAAGCGGACGCAGCTCACCTACGGGAAGGATGTCAGGAATGCCCTCGCCGGGAATTGAACCCAGACCTCAGGTTCCGGAGACCTGCATGATATCCATTTCACTACGAGGGCGTGAGAGATAGACTTCGCCTATCACATCCCGAGACGGTGGGCAACGAGCTACGGTGGACGATACGTGACATCAGAGGTTCATGGCCTACCGGAGTTTGGTTTCCTATGGCAAGATGCATCCCCCCAGGAGGCTCACCCTCAATAAGTCGAGCGGGTAAATGCTCTTTGGGTTGCCTAGGAGGAATCTGAGCTCGTGAATGCAGATGCTGTTGTTGCTATTGCCAACCTTCGCCATATCTATGGTCCACGTGTCGCGATTGATGATGTGTCCTTGTCTATTGATTCTAGTGAAATTTTTGCCTTGCTTGGTCCTAATGGCGGAGGAAAGTCTACCCTCTTTAAGATTCTTTCGACACTCATTACTGCTACAAGTGGAGAGGTCCACATTTTCGGTGAAGATGTCCGACGGAATCCGTACGGCATCCGGTCGCGTCTTGGCGTGGTGTTCCAGTCTCCGAGCCTTGATCCTAAACTGACGGTGACGGAAAACCTTTTGTGCCACGGACACCTGTACGGTATGAGCGGAGGGTCGCTACGAGAACGGGTCGAAGTTCTGCTCCACCGCTTAGCGCTCACTGATCGTGTCTATGATATGGTCGGTACTCTCTCCGGAGGGTTGCAGCGGCGTGTCGAATTAGCCAAAGCCTTGTTACATCAACCAGCGTTGCTCTTACTTGATGAGCCGAGTACTGGCCTTGATCCTGGAGCACGACGTGATTTCAATGACTACCTCCATCTATTACGCGAGCAAAATGGAACGACCATTATGCTAACGACGCACCTCATGGATGAGGCCGAGCGTTGTGACTGCGTGGCTATCCTGCATCAAGGGAAATTAGTTGCACTTGACAGTCCAGAGAATCTCAAAGCGCAGGTTGGTGGTGATATCGTTGCTATCCGTACCCAGAACGCCGCTGCTCTACGTGAGAAATTAGCGCAACGGTTTTCCTGTGACCCGCTGGTGGTTGATGGAACTCTGCGAGTTGAACGATCACAAGGACACGAATTTGTTCGTGAGATATTTGCAGCGTTTCCCGGTGAAATCCAATCAATCACCTTTGGTCGGCCAACACTCGAAGATGTGTTCGTTCACCAAACAGGTCAGCGTTTCTGGGACGACGAACAACAAACGGAGCAGGTGGCATGAGGAGCTTTTGGTTATCGGTTGGTACTCTTTGGCGAAGAGAAATCATCCGCTTTTTACGGCAACGAAGCCGCGTGATCGGCGCGTTTGCTCAACCGCTCGCGTTTTGGTTGTTATTAGGAGGAGGGTTCAGCGCTTCCTTTCGACCTCCAGGAAGCGCTGAAGGTAGCGGTTACCTTGAGTATTTCTATCCAGGCATCATTCTCCTTGCCTTACTCTTTACCGCGATCTTTGCAACCATTGCGGTCATTGAAGACCGAAAGATGGGCTTTCTGCAAGGGGTGCTCGTCGCACCAGTCTCACGAATGAGTGTCGTCCTTGGCCAAGCGCTCGGCAGTACGACGCTCGCAGTATTGCAAGGCGTGCTCTTGTTGTTGCTTGCGCCTGTGGTTGGCATTTCCCTGAGCCTCACTTCGATACTATCTGCTATTGGAGTTATGTTCCTCGTGGCGCTCGCGCTGAGCAATCTTGGCCTGGCCATTGCGTGGCGTATGGATTCTGTCCAAGGATTTCACGCCGTGATGAATCTGATTCTTATGCCGATCTGGTTCCTGTCCGGCGCATTTTTCCCGTCTGCCGGGCTGCCGGGCTGGTTTACCTGGATCATGCAACTCAATCCCTTGACCTATGGAATGGCTGCGCTCCGCCGCTGTTTATATTTCACCTCGCCAACCGCAGTTGGTCCGATCCCGGCCCTGTTCCCTTCTTTGCTAGTCACTGTGCTGTTTGCTGTGGGTTCCTTTCTCCTTGCGTCCTATACTGCCCGGCGACATTTCCAATAATACCTTCGTCCGCGCCTAAAGCCAAAGAAAAGGCCTGCCGATAGCAAAACTCAGGAGCTGAGGGGTGCGAGCGGAGGATTTCTTGCCGGAGGAACGTCCGACCTGGGTGTTTACTCCTGGGCAGCGACGAGGAGAATTGAAACAATGGACGCAGAAAAGCGCAATTTATTGCAGTTACGCATTCTGATGTGCCTGGGGGTCTTTTTATTAATCGCTGATCTTATTGAACGACAAAGTCTGGGGTTAAAAATCCCTTGGCTCATTTCGCTCTATCTGATAGGGGCGAGTTTCTACTTCGCCAAATGCGCTCAGAAGATAGTATTAGAGCGAAGAGAAGAAGTGCTGACGTATTTCCTTTTTCCGGGAGCGTTTATCACTGCGCTAGTTCCAGCGTATACGCTGTTTTTGTTTCTGATCTCCGCAAAAATGTAGTCGACTGTTCAATGCGTCCCTTTCCTTCTTCTCTACCGGCGTTGAGTGAGCCATACGCATGGTAGAGAAGCCAATAAATCACGACTCCAGTTACTGAAACGTATAACCAGATGGGCAACGTCCACCGGGCAATACGCTGATGTTTGGTCCAGTCTTGTCGTAACGCTCTGTGCAGGGTCATCACAGCGAGGAGGGGGACAAGCGCAGCAAAGATAGTGTGAGTCAGCAAAATCGTAAAGTAGATGGGCCGAATCCAGCCGGTTCCCGTAAACCGCGTACTTCCGGCATGTGCGTGATAGTACAAGTACGAACACAGAAAGACGATTGAAACTACAAAGGCGAGTGTCATACAGACACGGTGCGCTACCGTGTTACGCTGACGAATGAAGTAATAGCCAGTGGTGAGAAGTGCGGCACTGGCGGCGTTTAAGCTGGCGTTCAGCGTCGGGAATTGGGAGAGTTCAAGCATGGGTATGACAAAAAGTGAAGTTTCAATTACAGCACATAGACGGCTATCAGGATAAAGAGCCAGGAAATATCGACAAAATACCAGTACAGTGCCGCGATGGCGACCGGGCCGGTATTGCCAGAATGATACTGCCCTCGTACCCCGTACAAGAGAATCACACTCAGGTACACTAGCCCGGCGATCACATGCGCTCCGTGAAACCCGGTCAACATATAAAATGACGCACCAAAGAGCGGTGCACCCCAGGGATTATTGCTCAGGGTCAGGCCTTGATGCTGGAGATGCGACCACTCCCATGCCTGCAGAAGAAGAAATGACAACCCACCAAAGATCGTGAGCAGGAGCGCGACTCTGAAACGGCTCTGATTGTTATGCTTGAGTGCCGTCAACGAAAACGCCATAGTGACACTACTGGCGAATAAGAGTCCGGTCATCACTCCTACGAGAGGGAGCTTAAGAATCGCTGCTGGAGTTGGCCAATCGTGGCTCCATAAGCGCAGCAGGATACTACTCACAAGGAGAGTAGCAAAAGTGACCGCATCGCTGGTCAGGAAAACCCACATGCCAAGCCGCCCTGCCGGTATGTGGAGAACCTTTCCCTCGTCAATCGTTGAAAATATCGTCGCTTGCATGAGTCCTAACTGAGATACACCAGTGGAAATATCACCGCCCACACCGCGCCGACAAAGTACCAGTACATGCCACACAGTTCAGCGCGAACAAAACGAGAACTGGGCAGTTGCCCATGTTTTGCCCAGTGAATAACGATCCACAACCATACGACTGCGCCAAATACGTGTAAGGCGTGACAACCTATCAACAAATAAAAGGCTGAGCCGTAGATGCGGGCCTTGGTCATGACCCCTTCCTGCAGAATTTGGATCCATTCATAGCCTTGAATACACAGGAAAAGGACACCGAGACGGCCAGTGATACTCAAGAGTGAGACAAACCTTACCTGATTATTCGCCCTGCCTGCTATCAACGCTTGCCACATCGTGTAACAACTGAAGAAAAGAAAGGTGGAGTTCACCCAGGTGATTTTAATTGGAAGATACAAATGTGCGGGAGGCCAATTGAAGGAGCCGAACCGAAGAGAGGCATAGACCGCAAGTAAGCCAGCAAAGAGCATCGCCTCAGAGCCAATAACCCAAAACATGGCAAGCCGGGCACTGCTGATAGATGCAACTTCCGCAGGAGAGAGTGGGACTGTGAGGGGTCGGGTCTTTTTCTGTCGGAGAGGAAACTCAAGGACTTTACCAAACGAAGGATCGTGGGTCGGCATTGTGTTTCCTGGGCCAGTTGGTGATTAGAGTTTATCCAGCGCAAGAGCTGTGAGGATCACCGGAAGATAAATCAGCGAGGCAAAGAGGAGCTGGCGTGCGGTTGCTGTTGAACACGCACGGGCGAAATTGACTCCATACCAGAAGAAAAGTCCACCGAGAAGGAATGCCGTAATGCCATACCACATTCCCGCAAAACCAACGAGGACCGGTAGAAAACCGACAAGAAAAAGAAGAGCACAGTTCAATACGACCTGGCGGCCAGTAGCTTTTCCACTCGGGTCAATCACAGGGAGTAAACAAAACTTGGCTTTCGCGAAGTCTTCGCGATAGAGCCAACCAATCGCAAGCGAGTGTGGAACTTGCCAGAGGAACATAATGGTGAACAAGATCCACGCTTCAATGCCTAACGAACCGCGTACCGCTGCCCAGCCAATGACTGGTGGAAGCGCTCCGGGAATTGCTCCGACAATACTGCAGAGGGAGGTCCGCTGTTTCAGTGGTGTGTACATCAACAAGTACGTGACAGCGATCAGCAGAGTAACGAACGCACTGCGCCAGAGCGATGCCCAGACAAGATAGGCAATACCACTGACAGTGAGGATGAGACCGAACACCAAAGCATCGACCGGAAGCAGGCGCCCATCTGGAAGTGGGCGGTTGCGGGTGCGTGTCATCAGGGCATCAGCATGGCGTTCCATCAGTTGATTGAGGGCAAGAGTGCCACCTCCTGTGAGAGCTGTACCAATCAGCGTATGAAGCAAGATAAGGTAATTGGGTGACCCTTGGGCACCGAGATAAAATCCTGCAGCAGTCGTAATCAGAACCATTACGACGATACGAGGCTTGGTCAATTCGAGATAATCGATTGCTCGTCGCCGTACCTGGGGCGCGGGAACATCAAGAACGAGATGCGAATCCGTCGATGGTGTCATAACGAAGCCTGCTTCGATAATGCTTGAGATTGTAGCGTCGGGGGATGAGGCGTCAACAGACGATAGGTTTGGAGCGTTAAAATAAGACAGGTAACAAGCATAAGCGCACCTACAACGACATGCATTGTCGCGAGCGGCACCACATAGGGATTTAAGCTAGAACCGGACTGTGTATATTTCCCGAGGTAGGCCCCAGTGCCAAGGAAGAGCTGGACAATAAGAAGTCCACCCAGAAAATGGGCAGGCTTAACCAGTGTCGGGAGATGGTTATAGTTCCAGACCACTCGTGAGGTGAGCAAGATGATATGAATAGTGACGATGAGTGCTCCGACGATATGGAGGACGTCCGCCTCTCCTCGGTGTCGCAGGATGGCTCCGAAAATCAATTGCACGTAAATAAGTCCTGTTGTGATGACCGCAAGCCGATGGATTCTCCCACTCTCGGTAGCAACTTGTGGAACAACCGGCGTGCGCCACTCAGCAGAAGTAAAGAGGGCGATGCTTACGATAAGCGCAAAAAAAGCCTGCGCAAAGCAGGCATGGATAATTGCTAGCGTTTGAGCAAGTAATGTTACTCGGAGACCACCAAGGATGCCTTGAACGATGACTCCGCCAAGGGCAATGATCCCAAGCCAGCGCAACCAGGGACGAGATTCTTTCATCCATAAAGAGGCCGCCAGGAAGATCGTCAAAAATCCAACGAGCGAGCCAAACAGGCGGTGACTATGTTCGTAAAAGATACCACCGACCATCTTTGACCAGGGATAGAGAAACATGTTTTCTCCGAACGTAGTCGGCCAGTCCGGCACGGCCAGGCCCGAGTTGGTACTGGTGACTAATCCACCGATAAACAAGAGCGGCAGTGTCGCTACGGCCGTGAGTAGCGCAAAGCGATGCGGCCACGGAGAAAGCGACGGTGGAGGTGACGATACAGTTTCCATAATCGAGTTAACGTGCTGCACCAGTTGCCGCGGGTAATGCGCGGTCTTGAGGCAGCCAGTCTTCCTTTACTAGAGGGGAGCTATATTCGTAAGGGCCCCGGTATACAGTTGGTGTCGTAGCAAAGTTCCCATGCCCCGGAGGAGAAGGGGCACTCCATTCGAGGGAGTTCGCGAACCACGGATTGGCCGAAGCCCGCTGGCCATAGAAGAAGCTCCACACAAGGTTGACACAAAGCGGCAATTGTACCAGGAATAAGCAAAATGCACTGTAGGTGATAAAGACGTTCCACTCCTGCATAGCATGAAGAAACTCGTATTGCATGGGATTGTAGATGCGCCGCAGGTGACCGGCGACACCGAGGAAATGCATGGGGAAAAAGGTGGAATTGAAAAAAAGGTAGGTGCCAAGAAAGTGAGCTTTCCCCAGCGGTTCGTTTAAGAGCCGTCCGAACATCTTGGGAAACCAATAATACAACCCTGCAAACATACCGAAAACAATGCCGGCAACGACATAGTGGAAGTGGGCAACAATAAAGTACGTATCGTGAATATAGATGTCGACCGGGGTTGAGGCCATGTAGATACCACTCAGCCCACCAATCACGAAGTTGGATACAAACCCCAGGGCGAACAACATCGGACTGGTGAATTGGATACTTCCTCCCCACAAGGTACCGAGCCAATTGAAAGTCTTGATCGCTGACGGCACGGCAATAATCATGGTTGTCAGCATAAAGGCAGTGCCGAGCGCGGGATTCATCCCACTCTGAAACATGTGATGTCCCCAGACGATCCAGGACAGGAAGGCTAGCGCGATCATCGACAAGACCATCGCGTGATAACCGAAGACGGGTTTGCGCGAAAACGTTGACAGAATATCTGAGGTCAGTCCCATAGCTGGGAGTACGAGAATATACACCTCAGGATGTCCGAAGAACCAGAACAGATGTTGCCAGAGTAATGGTTCTCCTCCACCTTCGGGAAGAAAGAAACTCGTTCCGAGGGTTCGATCACACAAGAGCAGTAGGAGTGCGGCGGTGAGCACGGGTAACGCAAGGAGCAACAGAATCGCTGTAACGAAGAGTGACCAGATCATCAGCGGGAGACGAAACCAGGTCATGCCAGGCGCACGCATAGTGATGATGGTGGTGATGTAGTTGATTGAGCCCATCAGTGAGGCCACACTCAGCAACATGAGGCTCATAATCCAGAGGTCTATTCCCAGCTCGACGCCTGTGTACTGAACCCTGGCGGATAACGTGGCATACATGGTCCATCCACCAGAAGCGGCTCCGCCTGGAACAAAAAAACTGTACAGGACGATTACGGCTGCTGGCACTGTGAGCCAGAACGAGAGCATGTTGAGGAATGGAAAGGCCATATCGCCAGCGCCGATCATGAGCGGAATCAGAAAATTACCAAACCCACCGACCAAAAATGGCGTAACAACGAAAAAGATCATGATGGTGGCATGCATGGTAAACAGGGAGTTATAAAACGCTGGGGTCACCGCACCGGTCGGTAAGTTGCGGGCAAGCCAGTTTTGTTCGGCTTCATCTTGGGCAAGCCATTCTTGCCACGTTCGATCCATTGTGGTTTGCGATTCTCCCTTGTCGATAAATTGCGGAGATGCCCCAATCATCGGTAAAGGCGCTTCTGGCCAAGCCAACTCCCAGCGTATGAGCATTGCCAGTAGACCGCCACAGACCAGCATGACGCCACTCAGAAGCAAGAACTGCTTACCAATCATTTTGTGATCGAGCGAGAAGATGTATGTACGCCAGAATCCCAACGGTTCTGGTGTCGTCCTATGCTGAGGCTGCGGAACTGGAGCGACGGCTTCACTCATGCGTATGCCCTTTTCCCGTTTCTCCAGAATCGGGAATTTGTTGGGGCCACTGCTCATGTTGCCAGCGTTGATAATCCGCAACCGTCAGCGCATACAGCCAGCCTTTCATTCCAGAGTGACCAAAACCGCAGAGTTCGGCGCAGGGGACTTCGTACTTTCCAGGTTTGTTGGCTTGAAACCAGGCGTGGATATCGCGCCCAGGAACGGCGTCTTGCTTGAAACGTAAGTTCGGCAGGAACAAGCTGTGAATAACATCTTTTGAACTGAGGATGACGCGAATTGGTTGCCCGACGGGAATGTGAATTTCATTATCAACTTGTTTATCGTCACTCGTACCAAACTGTCCGTCTGGTCCAGGGTAGAGAATCTCCCAGTTAAACTGCTTGGCTGTGACACGAATCATTGTGTCAGTGGGTGGAATTGTCATGCGAATCTGTTCCCATTGCGATTTACTCAGCACCCCCAACCAAATGAAAATGGCGGCTGGAACGACGGTCCACACAATCTCAACAGTGGTATTCCCATGAGTGTACCGTGCTCGTCGACCTGCTTGTGCACGGTAACGTATGAGGAAAACAAGCATGACCACAGTAACGGCAAGGAAGACGATAGCTGTGAGGACGTATATAAGGTGGAAGAGTGCGTCTATTCCCGCTCCGTACGGAGAGACATCCTCCGGAAGCCATCGCAGCATGCCAATTCCTTAACCGTTCCTCTAAGCTGGTGGCCCAGTTATAGCGGAACTCTGTCCGCTCGCAAGGGCACTTTCTCAGGAACGTTTTTGTGGCTGTTGTTCCTTGGGGAGGACAATAATCTCGATGCGTCGGTTGAGTTTGCGACCTTCTTCAGTTGCGTTGCTTGCCACGGGAAGAGATTCTGCCCGGCCAACGGCGCTGAGTTGCTGAGGCGAAAGTTGTACATGGGAGATCAGATACTTGACGACTTCTGCTGCACGAGCACTGGACAATTCCCAATTCGAGGGAAACCGCGCTTTGAGAACTGGACCGATAGGGACATTATCCGTGTGACCTTCAATCATGATACGTTGCCCGGCTACTTTCGTGAGAATCCCGCCAACTTTCTCCAGAACGTGTTCGCCTTCTGGGGAAAGGGTAGCTTGGCCACTCGGAAACAACACGCGATCGAGAATGGTGACAGTCAATTGTTCCTTTGCTTGATGTAACGCAATCTCTTTCTGTGAGATTTCACTTTGCAGTGCGGTGACGAGATGCTCATAGGTCCCCTTTATTCCTTGTAACTCCTGTTCTCGTGCCAGTTGCATCTCATGAACGTGCTGAGCCAGAGCCTCTGCACGTTGTCGTTCACTCTCAAGCCGAGTTGACAACTCGGCTTTCTCTTCGGCGAGCGATGTGACTTGGCCTTGGAGCGTGGTTTGCGCCTCAGTAAGTGAAGCGAGCTGTTGCTGTCGGGTGGTTTCTGTGAGGCTTCGTTGTGTGATCGCTTGGGTCAGCGTCTGTTCGAGCGCCTCGGTGCGGGCGAGGGCTGCTCCCTGGAAATCCTGCAGTTCCGCTGGTGCGGTCTGCGCTGGTTGTGAAATCGTGGGAGGCAGGGCGAGACGTGGCGCGAGTTCAACCTCTGTGACAGGAAAGGCTACTGTTTCTGTTGCTGGTGTCGTGAAGGACAACTGTTGCCACAGGATCAATATCACGGCGAGATGAAAGAGAAACGCAAGTGCTGCAGCAAAAGAGAAAGTCGAGGAGTGGCTAGTCCGACGGTGGGGAAGGGGACTCGCAGGTTCTCTTGCCGAAATACGAGCAGATCTCTCGGGATCGGTCGAGAAATCGCCGAGAACCCATTCTTGGGAGGACGGGTCATTACGAACGAGATGATTGTCTCTCCGCATAGGGCCCACTTGGTGTGACTGAGAGGGGCGTTATTGTCATGAGTGCACGTTGTCGTCGCAACTGGATCAGGCTTACTGCAGTGCATAGGAACCCCAGCCCCATCATCAAGCGTCCGGCACTGAGGACGACTTGATAAAAATCACGCTTTGCCCGCGCAATTTCCCAGCGTTCCCGTGCTTCACTAGGAAAATAGGCTGTATTTTTGTGGGGAAGAAACGTCGAAGACGACGACTGCAGCGCGGCAATGGTGTTCATGGTCCGTTGGTAGTGGTGAGTTTTCGAATTAGCGGCCAGATAGTTGCCTATTCCTAACAGGATCAGAGCGGCCCCGACCACAAACATGGAGTTTTTGTATAGCGAACGGACTAGCGTCATAATGTTATACACACAGCGGTACCCCCAAGAGCAGACTGAGTCAAGACTTGTGCGTTGTGTCCGCAAACGAGGTACGCTAGGCTCGTGACCAACTCATGTGGTGTGTATGGAGATTCAAGTCGTCTCGCTAGGATTAACCGACTATCTGGCTGCGTGGCGGTTGCAGCAAGCCGTTCACGCCTGTTGCCAAGCACGTGGAGAGAATGTGCTCCTTGTCACCGAGCATTATCCCGTTGTGACGTTGGGCTATCGCCAGCAAGCTGAGCATCTCCGACTTTCTCGTAGAGAACTGGAAGCAAAGGGCATTGCTGTGGTGGAGAGTGGTCGTGGCGGAGGGGCAACCTATCACGGTCCTGGGCAACTTGTTGCCTACCCGATTTTTTCGACACTTTTCCGGCGACGTGGAGTTCGAACGTTTATCTCACTTTTGGAGGACGTGATGTGCGGGCTGGGGGCCAGCTATAGTATTGCAGCAACACGTCGACATGGATTTCCTGGAGTATGGGTAGAAGAACGAAAACTAGGTGCTGTAGGTATTGCAGTGCGGCACGGGACTTCGCTACACGGGATTGCCTTGAATGTCAGCATTGATCTTACTCCGTTCTCATATATTATCCCTTGTGGAATCCCGGATCTGGTTCCCACAAGCATTGCGCAAGAAGTGAAATGTGCAGTTGCCATAAACGAGGCTGCGCAACGAATGTGCGATGCGTTTGCAACCGTTTTTGCTGTTCCGGTAGAGGAGGCGAACAATGAGTGGCGTAGTGGTAAGCGAGAAACGCTCTGGCGTGCGGTGGATCACGATTAATCGACCTGAGCGGAAAAATGCGCTTGACCGTGAAACGATCCTTGCGCTCCGTGATCATGTTGTGGCGAGCCGGGAAGACGCTGAGACGCGTGTCGTGGTTTTAACAGGAACAGGGAAAGCGTTTTGTTCGGGAGCTGATTTGCGCTCGGGACAAAGTGAAAAATCTCCGGCCCATGAAGACCTGCTTGAGGATGGGTTTAACGATACGATCCGTGCCATGTGGAATTTACCGAAACCCGTCATCGCTGCAGTGGATGGCGTGGCTGCTGGATTTGGTTGTTCTCTGGCTCTTGCTGCTGATGTACGATTGGCCTCGTCAATCTCTCAGTTTGCTTTACTGTTTGTGAAGCGAGGCTTAACTGTCGATGGCGGAGCGAGTTACTTTCTGCCGCGAATTGCTGGATTGCGTGGAATGGAGATGGCATTAACGGGCGATATGGTGCATGCCGACGACGCCTTGCGTATGGGCTTAGTGAGCCGTGTTATTGCTGAAGCTGAATTCCACGATCAGGTTACCGCGTATGCTGAACGTCTGGCGAAAAATGCGCCCTTAGCGTTGGCGGCGATAAAGGCATCAATACAGAAAGCACTGACGAGTAATCTTGACGATATGCTCACCTGGGAAATGAAAGAACAGCGTCGGGTCAGCAAGAGTGCAGACTTCCGCGAAGGAGTTGCCGCCTTTCTTGAAAAACGTGAACCGGTGTATAAAGGAAAGTAGAAAGCAGGATGGCATGGGCCAGGTTTTTATTGTCGGAGACATTCATGGATGCTCTCAGGAACTCGAAGCGTTAGTAGCGAGTCTCCCTTTGCGAGATGAAGATCGCCTGATTTTTCTGGGTGATTATATTGACCGTGGCTTGGAGTCTCAAGAAGTTGTCGAGTTTCTCCTGCGCGTGAAGGCTGAGGCGCGGTATCAGGTAACGTTCCTGAAAGGGAATCATGAAGATATGTTTCTCGATTTTCTTGGACAGCCAGGACATTACGGTGAGGCGTTTCTGCACAACGGAGGTGGGGCGACGCTACGAAGTTATCGCATCCCACAAAATGTGAGAGGCCCGGCCGCTCTCGCTGAGTTGCCGCCGGAACATGCGGTGTTTTTCCAGACGCTCGAAATGTATGTTGTTGCCGACCAGGTACTGTGTGTTCATGCTGGTATCAATCCGCTTGTACCTTTGCAGGATCAACAGTCGGAGGAGCTGTTGTGGATTCGTCAAGAATTTTTGGCAAACCAACATTTGTTGCCGTACACCGTTGTCTTCGGACATACCCCACACCGCGCTGTGCGGTTTGAGCTGCCGTATAAGGTGGGAATCGATACCGGCTTAGTCTATGGCGGTAAATTGACTTGTCTGGAGGTGAGTGAAAAACAATTGTATCAGGTCGCTAAAGGGAGTACTCGGGTGCAGGTGACCGATATTTCTTCGACCTGGCCACAGACGAAGTTCTTTTCGCAGTTAGGAGAAACCCGGCCCGCAGGGAAATGAGAAGGCGCGAAACATGGCGCGAGCGTTTATTGTTGGGGACATTCACGGTTGTGCCCAAGAACTTGAGGCGTTAGTAACGGGCTTATCGCTCCAGGATGACGATCGCCTTATTTTTCTTGGCGACTACATCGACCGTGGACCGAGTTCCCGCGACGTGATCGATTTTTTGTTGCGACTCAAGGCAGCAAAGACGTGCCAGCTGACGTTCTTGAAGGGAAATCATGAGGATATGTTCCTCGATTTCCTCGGGAAGGGTGGACACTTCGGGCAAGGATTCCTTGATAACGGTGGTCGGGCGACGCTTCGGAGTTATCGGATCTCGCCAGACGAGAAAGGCTCAGAGGCCTTGGCGGCATTGCCACCGGAACACCTCGAATTTTTGCAAACACTCGAAATGTTCACGATCGTTGATAACGTGCTCTGTGTACATGCCGGTGTGAATCCGCTGGTGGCACTGGGGGAACAAAGTCCGGAAGAGCTGTTGTGGATTCGTCAGGAGTTTTTAGCCCATTCGCATACCTTGCCGTACACAGTAGTGTTTGGCCATACGCCACATCGAGCGGTGCGGTTCGAGTTACCGTATAAAGTGGGGATCGATACCGGGTTAGTGTATGGCGGCAAGTTAACCTGCCTGGAGGTGCGAGAGAAACAACTGTACCAAATCGCCAAGGGGAGCACGCAGGTACAAGTCACCGATGTCTCTGCGACGTGGAAGCAAGCGGCGGTCTTGCCCATGATGACAGCGGTGCACCAACTCCTTCCGCGAAGTATTTCGCTTGATCCGGGTGTCTTAAAAACAGTTTTTGCTTCAGCCCCTCGTTTTTTCTACACCAATGCCGTTTATGAAGAAGCGTATAAAACTATTCTTGAGGCGATTCGTGAGAGAAAAGGGCTCATCGCGCTCCTTGGCAAGCCAGGGACGGGAAAAACCAAACTCATCCACTTGCTGACCAACTCTTTAGAGGAAACGGTGCATGAGGTTGTTTGCGAATCGCCCAATACGACCTTCGAGACATTGCTTTCGGCGTTGTGTGACCAACTGTCACTCCGCATCTCGCGGACGGACGATGAAAAGGTCAAGCTCGAAGCGATTGAGGACGCGTTGTGGGCGTGGACCTATCGCGGAGGGACCGAAGTTCTGGTTCTTGATAATGCGCACAATCTTTCGTCGGATGCGCTGAAGAAATTAGGGCAACTCCTTGAACTTGAAGGACCGCATGGGAAGCTCTTGCAAATTATCCTGGTCGCGCGTCCTGAATTTGAAGCGAAGCTCACAAGTAAAGAATTACGCTGGTTGCAGGAGCGTATTGCTGTTCGTTGCCGAGTGACGCCGCTCAACCCGAAAGAAATCGACACCTTTATTCACCACCGCTTTCGCGCTGCTGGTTGGGATCAGGAAGGCCTATTTGATCAAGATGTTATCGAAATGATTGCGCAACACTCCGAAGCGATTCCTCAACAGATTAACGCTATATGTAACAACGCCATCGTGGCCGCCTATGCAACAGGCCAAGAGAAGATTTCTCCACACATTATTCAAGAGATGGCCGTTGCGCTCAAACATGAGTCCGGCACGGTACTCAATATGGAGACGAGCTCTCGTCAGTCCCTTGCGCAGATTGTTCAACAGCTACGGCGCTCATCGATATCACCTGGGCAGTTGGCCTTATGGAGAATGCGGTCCGCGCTTGGTCGTATCACCCGGCGCCAGAGGCTTGGCGCTGTCCTAGTGCTTTGCGCTGTGCTGGGTTTGACCCTGATTAAGCCATTCTCAGGAGCGTGGCGGGGAAATGCTCTTCAAGGGAAGAGTGGCAGCGAAGAGTCGGAACTGAGGCGAATTCTGGAAAAGAAAATCCCCCTATATCAGTCAGGAGTAGCGGGGCGGATGAAGATGTCCCACTTGGGCAACTTGGGATGACGCTCCAGTCGCGCTTCGACCGTCCGCATGGCTGTCTTGTTCAGGGTAATGCCGCGCA
>VGTJ01000073.1 GCA_016874775.1 Deltaproteobacteria bacterium | reverse complement strand
GCCAGTACCTCACAAACTGAGTGGCAAAAAACAAACGCACGTATCGACTGCGCGGATTCTGGCGATGCGACGGTAGTCAACCGACCCTTACAGGGATGGGTTCTATAGCCCAGCGACGATTGTTGACGATGCCAAGCGTCACGGGGTTTCGTTTCTTCCTGTTGATGTCACGCACAGTCAGTGGGAGTGCACGTTAGAAACCAATAGCGTTCGGCGTTCAGGAGACGAGGACAACGAGAGAGAATTCTGCATGGCACAAACTCCGCAAACTTTAGCCGTCCGCATGGGCTTACGATACGTCAAAGGATTATCGCAAAAGGACGGAGAGCATATCGTGACCATGAGGCGCGGCAAGAGCTTTTCCTCCCTTGAAGACTGGATGCGACGAATCGCCCTCAGTCAGACCAGCCTCTCCACGCTGGCTGCAACTGGAGCCCTCGCCAGTCTCGGAGGAAACCGACGTACGGCGTTGTGGCAGGTCCAGGCTGCTACACATGTGACCTCTGATTCTCTGGCCTTGCCGTCAAGAGAGATTCTCCCGTCTTTCCCTTCTCTCACTCAGGGTGAAGAAATCCGTTGGGACTACCAACACACTGCCCACAGTGTCCGTGGCCATCCATTGCAAGTGCTTCGGGCTGAGCTTGACACACAGGGTCTTCCGCCAGCTCGGGTTGTCCAACAGTTACCGAACGGCGCCCGAGTTCGTTATGCTGGCCTCGTCATCAGTCGTCAGCGGCCCAGCACCTCGAAAGGCGTTGTGTTCATGACGTTAGAAGATGAAACTGGTTTCGTGAATGTTGTCCTCTGGGCAACGGTATATACTCGGTATAAGGTCATCGCCAAGACCGCAACTTTACTTGGTGTCACTGGCCGCTTGCAATCGCAGGACGGCGTTGTCCATCTCGTCGCCGAGCAGTTGTGGATTCCGCACGTGCGACAACTTCCGGTACGGGTCACCAGTCGTGATTTTCATTGATGTCAACGCTCATCGCCCAATCGCCAATTGAGGCCATGTGTTGCTACGATACTCAGTTGAAGGATACAGGCCAGTGAATTGCGCACCAATGAGTTTTGACATTCAGATTCGCTAATCGTCGCTATGTTTGTGTTCCTAACGCTCGGATTCCTGGGTTAGCCGGGTCTGCCCCAGAGTTTGCGCGCAATTCCAGTAATAGTGGTCAGTACTCTGGCCATTGCCCCCCCGGTTTGCGCGACAGATGCTGATCGCCCATCTGCGTTCGGAACTCCCGGTGGGATCTGGTGCTGCCCTGGCAGGAGCGTACTCAGAAGAGCCAACGCCTCATCATACGCTGCCTGCGCTTGATCATACTGTTTCTGCTGCAAAAGATGATCACCGTTGGTGAGTGCTCGTTCTATTTGTCGCTTGTGTTTGCCTTTGACATCACCCGCTTGTCTGCGTAACGCATGCGCGCGAGCCCTACGCGCCTCGGTTGCGAGCTTTTGGCGCGCTCCCTCGGCATCCTGCCGAATCTGCCCCCAGCGGACGGCGATGCGTTCAAATTGACCCCGTGCATCATCGAAGTCTCCTCCCCCAAAGAGACGTTCTGCTTCACGCAATTGTGACACTGCCTCGATATATTGACCAGGCAGTAACTCCTCCCCTCCAGCCTTTTTCGCCTCAGCGTACGCGGCGTTCACCTTTTCCCGTGCAGCTATCGCAGCACGTTCTTTAGAACTCGACGCGCTAGCCGCTGCAGGACGTACGATGTCAGCTTCTTGAACCTGTTTCCTGGTGACGATTCCCTGCGGCTCAGCCTCTCTCATTTGTTGTCGAGGTTGCTCTTGTTCACTGGCGGGGGCAGTGCTGGTGTGTAGCCGCGCAGCTTCTAGCGTCGCGATGGTCGGCTGGGTAGTGCTAGCCGGCTGGCGGGTTTCAGATGCCTCTAGCTTCTTCCGCTCTCTCTGGGCAGTCTCGCTGGCGCTGGTCAACAACTCAGCCGCACTCCTGTAGCGTTGCATCGCTACCGCCAGCTCTTTTGCCCGGTTCTGCTGCTCCGCCTGATGGTAGGCCTCCAGACCTTGCTGCCATAACTGTGCCGCATAGCGTGCGGCATTCTCTTGTTCAGCGCGAGCCTTGGCCGACTGCGCTCGCTGTTGCGCGTCCCGAGTCTCCTGCTGCAACTGTTCTTGCTCAGCATCGCCACGCGCTTGCGTATACGCCTGTGCTGCTTGCGTGTAGAAATCTGCCGCCCGACCATACTCTTGTTTTCGGTACGCTTCTTCAGCTTGTCGCGCTCGCTCCTGCGCTCTGCTCCAACTCGGCTTGGCCCAGGCTTGCAACGGTTCAGTACCCTGCGCGATTTCTGTCATTTTCTGACGAGCGGCGTCAGCTCGTTCTCGTGCGGCCAGCACCGCATTCTCACGCGTCAATTGTTGAAAGCGTTGCGTGGCCTGCGTGTAATGATCTCGGGCTTCACTGTATTGCCCTTGTCGTTCGCTCTCCTGCCCTGCAGCAACTACACGTTGAGCCTCTTCGTAGGCAGCAGCAGCGCGTTCTTTCGCACCCACCTGATCCGCCTGGGCTTGGGCCTGCTGTAGCTGTTGGCGAACTGTGGCTATGGTTTTTCGCTCCCGTTCGACGACAACTTCTTGCGTGGCCTGCTCGTAGCGATCGCGAGCCTGCAGGTATGCTTGCTTGGCCTGGTCATACGCTTTGGCTTGCAGGTGAGAGTCGCCCTCGGAGTGCAAGATCACAGCTTGTTGAAACGACGGTGCACCCGCCTCACGTGCGTGGACTTCTTCGGATTGGCGGCGTGCCTCTCTGGCTTGCTCCAGCAACGCCATCGTTTCCAGCCGCTGTTTCTCGCTCAGTGCTTCACGTTGCGCCCGCTCATACGTTTGCGTGGCAGCCAGGTACAGTTCACGGGCTTGGGTAAATTCCTCTTGCTGAATAGCGACGCTCGCTCGCTGGTCCTGTTCAGTGGCTTCACGAAAGACACGCATGACGAACTGAGAAGCGCGCTGTTCTTCGGCAGCGACCTTAGCGCTCTCCGCTTGGATCCGTGCCTTCTCAGCGTCTGCTTTCGCCTGTTCTCGCCGTGCTTGTGCCTGCGCGTCGGCAAATGAACGCAGTGCTTCACCATAGAGTTGAGCTGCTTGTTGCAACTCATTCTTTGCCAATAGTGCATCAGCTTGTGATTCCAGCTCACAGCCATGCGCATACCTGGTCCGTGCCAGATCACGCGCGCCGGCGTGCTCGGCTTTCTCTTTTGCCACCGCGACACTGGCCTTAGCTTGTTCTGCTTGTCGTTTCGCTGCGGTTGCGTGGGCTTCTGTGCCGGCGCGGGTGAAGCTCTCGATCGCCGCTTCAAAAGCCTGCTGCGCCGCCGCGAAGTCTAACGATTGTAAACTCTTTGCTCCCTGAGCTTCAGATGTAAGACCCTGCTGGAACATTGGAGTCGCCCAATCGGCGGCCCCTTCACGGGTCGCATGTTCACGCGCTTCACGTGCTTTTGTCTGAAAGGGCTGAATGCGACGACGCTCCCGCTCCTCTTCAAGTTTGCGGATCTGAGCATCGATATCCCCAGCAGGTGGAGGGGTTGCCGATTCTCTCAGTCCGAGTTGGGAAATGAGCATGGTGCCGGTTTCTTCCTCTTCGACACTGAACGTTTGACAAGCCTTGATCGCCTCCAACAGTTCTCCCATGCTGTGATAGCGCTGGGCGCGGGCCTTCGCCATAGCACGTGTCAACAGATCAGCAAATGCAGCCGGCGGCGGCTGGTCGAAATGCGGTTCATTCTCGGTCGTATCAAAAAGAACCCGCCGCAAGACCTGTTGCTCATCCAGGCCGCCAAAGAACTGCTTACCGGTGTACATCTCGTACATCACCATGCCGAGCGAATAGACATCGGCACCCCCATCGAGCTTTTCTTGACGCAGCTGCTCAGGCGAGGCGTACTTGAACGTGCCAATCATCATGCCGGTCCTAGTAGAGTCAGCATCACCGAGTTCCTTAGCGATGCCAAAGTCCATCACCACCACCCGTGAGGTGCGGTCCTCGATCATGATGTTGGCGGGCTTGATGTCGCGATGGGTAATAGGCGGCGTATGGCAATGCGCGTAATTCAGCGCGTCCGCGACCTGATGCGAGATCGTGAGCAGTTCTGGGAGCGGCAATGATCCCGTGCTGCGAATGTGACGGCCCAGCGTCTCACCATCAATGTACTCCATGACGAAGTAGTAGAGATTTTGCGCCTTGTCCTGCTCGATATCGAGAACTTTGACGATATTGGGATGATTGAGACGAGCCATGACACGCGCTTCACGATTGAAGCGATTTACGATGTCTTGTTCTTTCATCAGGTACGCGGGAAGGACCTTCAAGGCCGATATGGTATCGAGGCGGGTGTGGCGGACTTTATACACCAGTCCCATGCCACCTTGTCCGAGCTGGCCAATCACTTCATATTTGTCGGAAATAACCACCGCCATTACAACCACCTCTTACGTGGCCCTGGCATACGGCCCATTACGACTCCACAGCAACCCCAGTAGCCATGATGAGCTACAGGACCTTTGAGCTTGAACGTGACGAAGTACAGATTACGCATGTGAACCAAGACAATAACGCTATCGCGCCATTGGTCAAGTCGTTTATGTAACACGCCGAGAGGAATTTCTAAAGCAACGGCACAATGTAACATGGAGCGAAGTTGCGCATTGGTGTTTGACTCCGCACTTTATGATTGACACTCTCTAGCACACATCTTAGTGTGACTGCGAATTTTTCTTCATTAAGGAAGAACTTGCTATGGCTCTGACATTTCACCAAATGCATCCGCTGTTCGTTGCCGAGGTCAGCCCCATCAACCTGCGAGACGTCCATGACCGCGCGACCTTAGAGGAGATTCGTACCGGAATGGACCGCTATGGGGTCCTCGTATTTCATGACCAGTTCCTGACTGACGATGAACACGTCGCCTTCGCTCAGCGTTTTGATGGCGAGCTTCACACAAAGACAGGGATCAGCGCATTGCAGGAAAGTCGCTTGGGAAACGAGGCCTTGGCTGATATTTCGAACCTTGACGAAACTGGTCACATTCTCGGATCAGATGATCGGCGCCGCATGTACGGACTTGGTAACCGTCTGTGGCACACCGATGCCTCCTTTCAAGATCCGCCCGGTCGCTATTCAATGTTGGCCGCGAAAGTCGTTCCTCCCGTCGGCGCTGACACTCAGTTCGCTGACATGCACGCTGCCTATGACACCTTGCCGCAAGAGATGAAAGAGCAGCTAGAGGGGCTAAGAGTTCATCATTCCATCGCCTATTCGCGACACGTCTTAGGCTTTGAATTCTCGGAAAAAGAACAAGAAATCTTAAAAGGTGCCATTCATCCACTCATTCGCACTCTGCCAGGCTCCGGACGCAAATCCTTATATGTCGCCTCTCACGCCTCCAAGATCATTGATTGGCCCATTCCTGAGGGTCGTCTCATGTTGCGCGAACTCATCGAGCATGCCACCCAACCACAATTTATCTATCGCCATGTCTGGCGTGAGGGAGACCTGGTGATTTGGGACAATCGGGCGACTATGCATCGCGCGACACCGTTCGCTGACGGGAAATATCGTAGAGAGCTGCGTCGCGTGACTACGCTCGATGTGCCGTTGCCAGTCCCTGCGTAGCACCTGCAACCGCCCTTGAGTTGAAGGGCGTGCGAAGCGCGCCAACTGACTGGCGCGTGGTACGCGCCCCACGATTTCCCTGCTAATAAACTTGCGAGACACGGCACTAGTACCTTGTAAGTATCCTTGAGTTCCGGCTCGTGGAGACGCCACACGTCGCATCTCCGCGGTACAACTTGATTCCTCTGGCCTCTTGCCGCGCGAAGTGCTAGAGCTAGCCTCCGAAATCATAGAGGAGGGAATCATGGCAACCGCACCATCACCTGCAGTGGCCGCAGCTCGCGAAAAAGCTCGTAAGGTCGCACCAAAACTCATTGACCTAACCGAAAAGGTCGTTTTTGGCGATGTATGGGAACGCCCAGGTTTATCGAAACGCGATCGCAGCTTGATCACTGTGGCCGCACTGATGGCCACCTACCGGCCTGAACAGTTGCGTGTGCATATTGCCCGTGCGCTTGAAAATGGCGTAACCAAAGAGGAACTTGGCGAGTTGATCACTCACCTGGCCTTTTATTCTGGTTGGCCGACGGCGATGACCGCAGCGACCGTCGCTCACGATATTTTCGAACAGCAGTAACACGTCGTGCACAGCCAACACAAAGTATCAGCGTTCAGCCGTTCTCAATTACCTTCGCCACCTGTTTTGTTAGCACCATGCTGAACGCTGAAGGTTTATTCGGAGGCTTTCATGAAAGTAGGATTCATCAGACTTGGGACGATGGGTGCAAAAATGGCTGCCAATGTTCTGAAGGCAGGTCATCAACTCATCGTTCACGACTTGCGTCGTGAGGCTGCAAACGATCTGCTCACGAGCGGTGCAAGCTGGGCCGAGTCACCGTATCACGTCGCGGCCATGTCGGATGTCGTGTTCACATCGTTACCTGGTCCGGTAGAAGTAGAGCAAATCGCATTAGGTGAAGGCGGTTTGCTGTCTGGAATGCGGGCAGGAAGTGCGTACTTCGACTTGTCGACCAACTCGCCCGATGTCGTACGTCGGGTGCACGAGGCGTTCGCAGCTCGAGGTTTACCAATGCTTGATGCCCCGGTGAGCGGTGGTCCGCGGGGCGCTGCCAGTGGCAAGCTGGCTATATGGGTTGGCGGTGATCGGGCAACGTTTGACCGTTACAAACCCGTGCTCGACGCCATTGGTGATCAGGCGCGCTACGTCGGACCGATCGGGTCTGCCACTGTCGCAAAGTTAGTGCATAACTGCGCCGGCTATGCGATCAACCGGGTGCTGTCCGAAGTCTCCACTATGGGAGTAAAGGCCGGCGTCGACCCATTGACCCTGTGGGAGGCTGTCCGTCAGGGAGCACTTGGTCGTATGCGCACCTTCGATGCGCTCGCCAATCATTTCTTGCCCAATACCTACGACCCACCAGCATTCGCTCTGCGGTTGGCGCATAAGGATGTCACGCTGGCGACCGCTCTTGGACGTGAGTTACACGTACCGATGCCAATGGCAAATCTCGCACTCGATGAATTGACCGCTGCACTAAATCGTGGCTGGGGCGATCGTGACTCGCGGTCAGCAATGCTTCTGCAGCAAGAACGAGCTGCGGTGCAGGTCGCTGTCGAGCCCGAGCGTCTTAAAGCGGCACTGGAGCGGGACGACAAAGGTAGAAAATAAGCGTGATGGGCTGCGCAACTTGCCCCCTACCGCCGGAGGAAATAGATAATGCCGGAAAAAATCCCCGCATACAAAATCTACGCGCTCAAATATGCCACGCGCGACGCTCGCCGTGCGGACCATTTTATCGGTGGCGATCCCCACGATGGTCCGATGCCAATGGACTATTTTACCTGGGTGATAGTGGGAGCAGATCGCCTTTTTCTCGTTGACACCGGGTTTAACGCGCCAGTAGCTGCACGTCGCAAACGCACCTTCTTGCGCTGTCCGATCGAAAGCTTGCGCTTGCTCGACATCGATCCGGATGCTGTGACCGACGTTGTGCTGACACACCTCCACTACGACCATGTTGGCAACTTCGACAAACTTCCCCACGCCCGTTTTCATCTCCAAGAAAAGGAATTGGCCTTCGCGACCGGGCGGCATATCCGCTATCCCTATTTTGCCCACGGGTTCGAGGAAGAGGACATCGTTGGGATCGTGCGGCTCAACTTTAGACAACGACTTGAGCTGTACAATGGCGACGTAGATCTCGCTCCTGGATTGAGCGTCCATTTTGCGCCTGGTCATACTGCCGGGTTACAAGTCGTGCGGGTGAATACCGAGCGTGGCCATGTGGTCTTAGCCTCTGACTCCAGCCATTACTACGAGAATATCCAAACCAACCGTCCGTTCATCGCGGTTGTAGATATTGCAGCGACGCTCGATGCATTTCGTACGGTCGAACGACTCGCAACTTCAAAGCGTCACGTTATTCCTGGGCATGACCCTTTGGTCATGCAGAGATACCCGGCCGCGTCAGATCCTCTGAAAGATATCGTTGTCCGCTTAGACGTTGAGCCAACCATCTAGCCAACAACACAAGAACATGTGGAGATTATCATGTCATACGCGAATGCTAACGGCGTAAAGCTTTATGTCGAAGAGACTGGCAATGGGTACCCGGTGGTCTTTGTGCACGAATTCGCCGCCGATCATCGAGAGTGGGAAAGTCAGGTACGTTACTTTTCACGTAATTACCGCTGCATCACCTATGCAGCGCGAGGGTATACGCCGTCCGATGTGCCAGACGATCCAGCCGCCTATCACTATACAAATTTTGCCGATGACATCGGCGCGGTGATGCGACATTGCGGTGTTGCGAAGGCACATATTGTCGGCCTGAGTCAAGGCGCATATGCCACCCTGATGTTCGGGTTACGCCACCCCGATATGGCCAGTGCCCTAGTCGCGGCTGGCGTTGGCAGCGGTTCGCCCCGTGAACAACGTGAAGATTTCAGGACCCAGTGTGCAGCGGTAGCGCAGCGTTTCCTCAGTGCCGGGATGCAAGCTGTCGCAGAAGAGATGGGAGTCAGCCCCACACGGGTTCAACTGCAGAATAAAGATCCGCGCGGTTGGCGTGAGACCGTCGATCACTTGAGTCAACATTCCGCCAAAGGTTCTTCATTGACGATGCGCAACTTTCAAGGGGAACGCCCGTCACTCTACGACTTTGCCAAAGAGTTTTCACAGCTTACCATTCCCACGCTGGTGGTCGTTGGCGATGAAGACGAACCCTGTATTGAAACCAGTGTATTTTTGAAGCGAGCGATTCCGTCGGCTGGTTTGTTTGTGCAGCCCCGGACCGGACACGCGATCAATCTCGAAGAACCTGCAGCCTTCAATCGAGAGATTCAAGAATTTTTCAGTACGGTTGAGCGGGGCAAATGGGGGCTACGTGATGCGCGAGCTGCGGCCGGGGTGAAGCTACTGCGGTGAGCGCGTCGGACTACCATGGGCATCCTGTTTGAGACAGAGATGGGTAAAGAACAAACCATCCTTTGACAAGCTGCCCATGAACAAGATTTTTCTTGTTCATGGGCAGGCGTTTAGCGCGGGCGCTATTGAGGACTCAGGATGAACGGGCTGACGTCAGGCTAAGGCGATTTCTTGGAAAAAATATCCCGCAGTCTCTGGTGGCGGGCACAGCCCGCCAGTCACCACATAAGGAAAAATCCTTGTGTTTTAGCTGGAGCGCCGCGCGTATGGGTTCCTTCTCCCGCCGGGAGAGGGTCAGGATGAGGGTGCCAAGAGACAAAAGCCGCTATTTTTTATCCCCTCGCCCTGGTAGATAGTCCAGGAAGTTTTGATGGATAACTCAAGGGACGTCATTCCCGCGAATGCGGGAATCCAGGAGGCTTAACTACAGGGCACTGCTGAATTTCCCTGGACGCTCGCGTGCGCGGGCATGACGAAACCCTATCCCTCAAAATTAAATGGACTGACTACTAGCCCTCTCCCTGAGGAGAGGGAATTATGCTGCTGCTAACGGCTTGAGTTGTGACTGATGAGGCTCTGCCCGCCACTATCAGCATCACTTCGACATCTCAGGGATTCCCTTTTTCGGAAATCATCTAAAATCCCCGTTCTTACTGAGCCTGCCGAAGTATGGACGGCGCGTCTGCAACTGATTGAGGGAATCACCAAACCCACGCAGCCGAGTTTGCTTTTATGGACGAACTCGCCTATCATCAATATGACCGGTCAAATTGATTGGGAAAAAATGTTTGCTATGAGCGAGTCCAAATTTGCTGAAAGTGTTGAGTTGGTATGGGCGACAACCGGCAGGGCATACATCGAAGCGATGGATGAATTGTTGCCTTTTTTGACGATTGCCGAGCAAGTGGTGTATCACCGCTTGTTTCGTCTCTCGCATGCAGAAGGGGTGTCGTTTACTCGTTGTCGTTATAGCGAATTGGCAACCCAATGTGGAGTATCGATGAGCACCTTACAACGAGCGTTGCGTGGTCTGCGTGCCAAGAAGTTAATCAAGACGATCTGGCAGAGTCATGGTGCGTCGACATTTCACATCCAGTTATTGTCAACGTTAACGGCACGGCCAGCATTTCTACCGCGTAAAGGTCAAGAGCAGGCGACAAAAACCGGTGGCCTTCGGACACCACCGTTGTATGTCGCGTTCACACCCGAGGATCGTGACTTATTTCTTGCCTGTAAGCGGTCGCTGAGTCCGCAGACATTGAACAGAATAACCGAGCAAGCAGTGGAATGGTTGACTGAAAGAGCCGGGGGGAACCCTGAAGTATTCAGTGATGAGGCGCTGCGAGACAAAGTCGATGAACTGGTAGTGAGAGAAGTCTTCGGACCGGAGCGACTGGAGCGATATGCAGATGTGTTAAGGCGCGTGGAAAGGTACGAAAACGAGGAGTGAGGCTCAATCAAACTACCGGAGATTGGTACACTTGGAGTTGTCTGCGGAGAGACTGTAGCGTCACGAGTCACGACTTAAGCTGTTGGCAGTGCAGTAATTCCCTCTCCCTCAGGGAGAGGGCTAGGGTGAGGGGAAGAAAACTCAAGGCTTTTGGCTTCTCGACTCCCTCATCCTGACCTTCTCCCTGAGGGAGAAGGAACCCATACTCGCAACGGAGCACCTAAAAACACAGCGATTTCTCATTAAGTTGTGACTGATGCCGTCGCGTACGCCATGCGCACGGGAAGCAACGCTGGCAAGCACATCGTGCGCACAGCGCACGCTAAATCGAATCGCGGAACACAGGAGATTATTGAGTGGCTTCATCGAGTGTGGCTTCGCCGTGGCTTTGTGTGCGTAACATTTGCAGCTTCTCTTCTAAAGCAGCAATCAATTCTTCGTTAGAACGATAATAGATTTTGAGCACTTGCTGCGTTGCGACAACAGCACTGCGCTTTAACTGCTTCACGAACGTGAGCGCTTCATCTCCCGACATCTTCTGGGTCTTCATTGCCTCATGGGCCTGGGCCTGCAGCACCGGTGTATCGCGCAGCGAACGTAAGGCGCGTCCATGTTTCTCACTGAGGATATTACTGCGAATATCTTCCTTGACCGCGTCGGGGAGGGTAGTCAGACCCAAGAGGTGAAAAATTTGTCGCCGACTGATGCCAAGCATTCCCGAGGCGGCAACTTCGTCCCAGGTTGAGTGTGCACCTAGGTGCACTTTTATTTTGCTCAACGCTTCTGCTCGATCGATCGGATTGAGGTCTTCCCGCACGACATTTTCTACCAACGCGTCGATATAGGCCTCTTCCTGGCTCTGCTGTCGCACTACTACCGCAGGAATTTCTCGTAATCCCACCTCTTTGGCGGCACGCCAGCGACGCTCTCCGGCGATAATTTCATATTGTCCCGTGTCTTGCAGTTCCCGAACCCGAATCGGTTGTAGTATCCCGCGTTCACGCACCGACAAGACCATGTCGGCAAACTTTCTTGCCGATTGATGACGACGCGGCTGGTCTGCGTTCGGGACAATTCGTTCGATACTTAACGTCGTCAATAGCTGTGAGCGCTCCAATCCCAAAGTGTTTTCCAGGCTTGTCCGCGCTCGCTGTGGAATGGTCAATTTTCGCAGATTTTCCGCAGCCGATTTCTTCATTGTTGTTCCAATCTGTTCTCTATCTCGTCGGTCAGGGCTCGATAATTCTGCGCGGCCTCAGAACTCGATGCATAGAGAATAATAGGGGTATCAGCCACAGCCGCCTCGCCAACTTTACTGGCGGTCTTTATCACTGTGGCAAAGAGACCGGAGCCAAACTGTTCACCAATTTTGGCATGAATTTCCCGACTCAGTGTCGTCCGACTGTCATAAAACGTACACACGACCCCAAGAATCGCGAGCTTCGTATTTAGTCGCTGCCGTACCAAATCAATCGTTTCACAGAGCTGGGCGGTACCTGTAATCGCCCATTTCCCTACCTGCACCGGGATCAATACGTGAGTTGCCGCAGTCAGCGCATTGAGCGTGAGCCGCCCTAACGACGGTGGGCAATCAATGACGATCCGGTCGTACTCGGTGGTTCGCGCCAGTGCCTCGTCGAGCAATTTTTCAGCACCGATCATCTGCGGTAAAGTCAATTCCGCACCGGCAAGTTCGATTGAGGATGGAATCAAGTCGAGATTATAGATCCCGGTCTTTCTGATCACTAAACCGGTATCCATCTTGGGATCAAGCAGAAGATCATAGACTGTCGTTGCCTTAGTGTCCCCGGAAATCTCGACACCGACTCCAGCAGTGGCATTCGCCTGTGGATCGAGATCAACGAGAAGCACTCGATGCCCCTTCTCCGCCAGCGCGGCTGCAACGTTGACCGCAAGAGTTGTCTTGCCAACCCCTCCCTTCTGATTCGCAACGGCAATGCGAGGCACCATTGTCTGTCCCCCCTTTATGGAGCCATTTAACCTTTGACCGTAATTTCCCTTTGTTGTAGCAGTCGACACATTTCCGCTGTCACCATAGCTTCAAGCAGAAACCGTTGCGGGATCCCTTGTTCCATCAGCCCCGCAGTAGCGACCTGGCGCAAATTGTCCTGTTCCTTTTGTGGCAACTGATGCAATCTGACCTCTAACTCTTTCCTCTCTGCTACCATTTTCGTCTGTGATCTCTCACTATCGCTCGACTGTTCTGTTTTCTGCTTTTTCTTATCTAACTGAGCGCGCTGCCCCAAAGCTTCGCCGATAACATGTGGCAGCACCCCTATCGATTTCACCCGTCCGTCGAATTTCTTCTCTACGTTGCCAACGATCCAGTCAAGCGAGAAATCCACATCGGCAAGCGTGTACCCTTCTTCCTCAACCAGGCTACGGAGTAACTTTGCTCCGCTGTGCAATTTTTCTCGGCTCGTTTTACCTTGCCCGAGCTTTTCGTAAAAGGTGCTCACACGCTCTCGATACAGACCGTCATCACTTTTTTCGTCAGCGCTGTCTAGTGACAAACTCAGTTGAGGATTTAACGTTACGGTTAGTTCGATCTCGCCTCTTGCCTCTGAAAACACCAACTCTGTATTCCTGCCCTTTGGTCGTTTCCGTTGCTCCTGGTCGTAAATCCATTTCGGTCCCGGCCACCACCGTACAGTTCCAGACCATGCACCAGAAGCGTCAACTGGGTAGTCATACGACGCGACAAACTTCTCGCGCAATAATTCTTCGTTCGACGGGTCAAGCTGTTGCTGTACGCGTGACATTTGCTGGTAAACCTGGATGTCTAGCAGCGCACAGAGATCTGAGTAGCGTTTGGTATAGGGGTGCCCATTAGCTGCAAACCAGCCGTTATCGAGCAGCGGATACAACGCTTTGGAGATGCTTCGCGTCAGGCGATGATGAAATTTGAGATCGATCGGTCGACTATACAAGTAAAAATAATTCTCAACGAACCAGTCAGCAAGCCAGACAAAATTTTGCGACGCGATCTCACCGTTAGGCAATGGTCGGCCAACGTGGACATACTTGCGAAATAATGGCTCGATACCCATGCGCACGTCAAATTTACGCTCTCGGGCATTAAACAGTTCGCCGTGGATCGTGGTTGAGTTCAGCCGTTCGATCCACGAGCGAACTGCTGAGTGTCCACGCCCGTTTTTTGTTCGTCCAGCTTTCGCAATCAGTTCACGGCTAGAAAAACCAATCGGCGAGGGTAAACGTGGACGCATGACGGTTTGACCATCGACTTCGACCTTCACCAACTGCGCCCGCTCGTCACAAATTTTCAAGAAAGCACGGTAGAAATCGAGATCCTCGGCGTTGGGAAATCCATACTTCATCGAGGGAACGATTTCGATTCTCCGATTGTCAGAGAGAACGATGACTTTTGACTTCTGTTTTTCATCGAGCGCCTTGCGAGCATAGCGCGCAGAAAAGTAACCAATTGTCTCTAAATTCTGTTCTGCTGGCACATAGTCGACAGTCCATGACATCACTGTCGCCTGATTTCCTTTTGCTCCCCTTCTTACCTCCAACCCCTTTTCCATACCGTTTCCTCTTTGCCTTCTCCTGAAAAATTTCCCCCCTCATGTGAGAGAGGAGAGAATAGGAAAAAATAGGAGAATATAGGAGAGCCATCTTATAGAACACTTAAGTGCTTGTCAAATAAGGATTTTTTCGTTTCTTGATTTACTCTAGTGTCCCCATTTTCTTACTCTAGTGTCCCCACTTTCTTACTCTAGTGTCCCCACTTTCTTACTCTAGTGTCCCCACCTTTACCCTAGTGTCCCCGCGCCTTTTACGTTAGTGTCCCCAGCGATTTGCGCGGCATTTTTGCGCTCCCTTTGCGTCTCGACTGATTGAACTTGAAGTTCATCCGCGCTCGATAATCCAATTTCTCCACAAGACAACAGGACGATGTGATTCTTAGACCGTATATGTTTCAAAGATTTATGACAATTGTCAGTTTTCGAGTTGAATTACCGTGTTAAAAGCCGCGAACAAACTTCTCGCCACCTGAATGCGTATCTACATCGATAAACTATTGATTTATCGAACTTTACGTACTTGATCGGGAAATCGGACTTTCTAGAGGTGGACCGATCTAACCATGGCTAGAACGTCCGGAAGCTGTGGAAAAACCACGAAGAGGCGACCAGATAGGTGAATAAAGCAGCAGCGTTGTTTACTCTACTGTCCCCACGCGGCAACGATCACCAAGCAGCCCATTTTACTTTAGTGTCCCCAGGTAGATCGTGTGGTAGTTGTGTGACTCTAAGAAGCTGTTGATACATTCCGCCGAGGCCAATGCAAACTTGAAAGAGTATCCCCTATCTCGGGTACCTTTTGGGGTAGGCTTTTACGCTGAGAAAAGACGAGACGTCATTCCCGCGAATGCGGGAATCCAGGGAGAATACGCAATCGTTCAGGGGTGAAGCTCCTGGATGCTCGCCTGCGCGGGCATGACGAATGCGCGGATCCTAACGACGGGAAATCCGCGCCGATTGAGGCTTGGATAAAAAACCTACCCTTATGAGTGTCTCGAGTACCCCTTTTTCGGAAATCGCCTTACTCTAGTGTCCCCACCCGCCGACCGTGAAAGTGTATTGGTACGTTTCTTTAGCAGGTATTTTTCTATCGTCTCCGTTTCATTCCTCCAGCAAAGTTGGTATGTGTTATATATCACAAATTGTGATATAATTCCCATTCGCACCGCTCCCGATCGGTTGAACTTCTGCGCGAAACCCGATAAGTGCTGCAGCTAGCGAACAATCATGCACTACAGGCTTGTGAATGACAGCAACTCTCTTTGATGATTCTTCCCTACAGGCGATACCAGCGGGACTACGGGCTGACCTCTTGGCTGCGCTCGCTTCTCTCCCTGGTCTTACGGTTGAGCAATGGCAACGAAATGGAGCGCTGCGTGAGTGGTTGCAGCAGAGCGCGACGGTCACCTCCGTACGTGGTGCTAGCCAGCACGATAGGCTCTCGCAATTGATGTTAGCGACACCAAAGATCTTGCCGCATTTAGAGGGCAACGAAATTGGCGATTGGATTCGCGCTGCACTGGATATTGCCGCGCTGCATCCGGCTGTGTTTACCACGGTACCACGAGCGCTGCGCGACCTGGAGCTGTCCGAACGTATGAGTGTCTACCGTCTCGTTCGTTCCGCCGCCTATCGGTCGCCAGAAGCTGCAGTCGCGCTCTACACCGACCTTCCTGGTACGCTTGTTCAAGTACCACAGGACTTACGTGCGCTCTTGCTCCGTTCTTTGCAGTCGGCTGCTGCATTCGATCCCACTCCGTTGCCAGGCGCACTTCCGCTCATCGGACCCACTTTGCGTTCCCTTCCGCACGTGAGCCATTATCCGTTGCTGGAGCAGATGGCGCGACTCGCTCAGACACTTCCTGTTTCGGTCTCTCGTCTCTTTCGCACGTTGACACGAGCGTATGACGCGGTTGGCGCAGAGGGGATCGTCGCGTGGATTCTTACCGGTGAAGAGATCGCGCAGAAGAATCCACAAGCTGGCGAAGCGTTCTTTGCCTTGGAATCTCGCACGAGTCAACTGTTCCTCTCTGGCAGTTCCGTTCACGTCGCGCTCAGTGATATCTACGGCTTCCTCCTGCGTTATCTTCACATGTTGTCCGGCACAAGTGTCGCACTCAAGGAAGATGCCGCAGTGATTCTTCCACCGCCATTGGCGTCCGACGATGGTGAAGTGGTGCCGTTGCCGGCTTCAGTCGATGTCTTTGCCACATACGAAGATAATTTGCGTCTGTATCGTACCCTTGCTGCTCAGCATGCGGGACGCTTAGCTTTTGGTACGTACGACTGTTCGATTGAACGACTATGGACATTACTACCGTCCGTGGCGTATGAGGCCTTGGCTGGAGATGGAAACGTACCAGCAAACCTGGCCGAGTTCTTTGAACGTTTCCCCCAACCTCAACACATAGAGGCTCTGTTTTTGATTGTAGAGAACCAACGTGTTGCTACGCGGCTGGCTGAGAACTACCAGGGGCTTCATGATGACCTGACGTGGGCGAGGTCAATGGTCGAACTGCGTCCGCCGACGGTTGCGCGAATTCTGCGACAGATGCCGACTGGCAGCTCATTTGAGTTAGCACCACAAGCAACAGTCTACGACTCGCTGCTATTGGCTACTGAACTCTATCTCGCCATAACCCTCGCACCGGGGCACGAAGGTGAGCGTACCTTTGAGGATGATTTTCCTGAACCGAGCGGACCTGGTAGCGAGCAGCAGATGATGCAGTCCGACGATAGCGGGGCTGGTGTCTTTGTTGATGCTGCGCAACAGTCGCCCCAGCAACGCGACACATGGGAGAAATTTCTCCAAGCCTTACGCGAACGTGGGAAAAAGTCAGGGAAGCGTCGGCAGAACCAGAATGCGCCAACGATTGTTGTGACCCACCGCGGTACTGTGAACGAAGAGGAGACCGACGACGATCGTCGGCGCAAAGCGAAACGCGGTAGTCGTGCTGGTGGCGTTGCCGAGTTCGGCTATCTGTATGACGAATGGGATTATCTTATCGACGACTATCGTCCGCAATGGTGCGAACTCCGCGAACGGGCAATCTCTGGCGACGATGGTGGATTCTTCTCTCGCACCCTCGCAGACCATGAAGACCTCACATCTGAGATCAAGCGTGAGTTTCAACGTCTTCGTCCGCGGCAGTATCGCCACGTGAATGGCCTTGAGCACGGCGAAGATATTGACGTGAATGCCGCAGTTGCTGCCCGCATCGATCTCAGAAGCGGCATTTCCCCGTCGCCGAAACTCTATACGGCGCGGCAACCACTCCAACGTGACGTGGGAGCGCTCTTTCTGCTTGACCTCAGTGCATCGACCGAAAGCGCAATTCCAGACGGCGAGGGCAGGGTTATCGACCGTATGAAGGAAGCACTGGTCTTGTTGACGACAGCCTTAGAAGAAATCGGTGACGTGTACTCTGTGTACGGTTTCTCTAGTTATGGACGGAGAAATGTCGAGGTCTATCCGGTCAAGAGTTTCAACGAGTCATTGAGCCAAGAGGTCAAGGCGCGCATTGGTGGCTTGGCTCCGCAACGCAGTACACGCATGGGGCCTGCAGTGCGTCACGCGACGAGAAAACTCAAAGACCTTTCATGCCGTGCGAAGTTTATGGTGTTGTTGAGTGATGGGTATCCGGAAGATTCTGATTACGGACCCAGTTCGCATGCGCCAACCTATGGTGTACGCGATACCATGATGGCGCTACGTGAAGCAGAACGGAACGGTATTCTTTCTTTCTGTTTGACGATTGATAAAACCGGGAGAGACTATTTGCGCGAGATGTGTGCACCATCGCGGTACATGATCATCGAGGATGTACGATCCTTACCGACGGAGCTACCAAAGATCTATCAGCGCTACATCCGAGCGCAAAGTCAGTAAGTTTGCTTCCCTTGCGTCGCGTGAGGCAAAAGGCGTAAAGAGGACATCGAGCAGTAGATTCATCAACGAGCGAACACACAAGAGGAGGGACGCATATGACCAAGGATTTCACTATTTGTATAGGAACGGTCGGAGCTGGCGTGTGGTATAGCCCAAACAGCGGAGAGAAGTGGCGGCGCAGCAAAATGAAACTGCCCTTCCACGCAGAGCCTGGAGAAATTCAGATTCGTGCCCTGGCAGTGTACCCCAACAATCCGCAACGTCTCCTGGCAGGCTCAGAAGCCGGCCTCTATCGCAGCGAAGATAAAGGTGCGAGTTGGGAGCTGATAGACTCACCAATGGACGGCAAACAAATATGGTCGTTAGGAATTCACCCAACGACTCCAGAAGTGATCTACGCTGGAACCAAGCCGCCCGCCATTTATCGCTCGCTGAATGATGGGAAAAGCTGGGAACAAGTGCCGATTGTCACGGCTGAAAGCTGCTTTGCCGGCGCACCGAAGGTAACCAACGTGGTCTTCGACCCGCGGGATCCCAACACGATCTGGGTTGGTGTCGAGATCGACGGTGTCTATTGCAGCCGCGATGGTGGCAACTCGTGGGTGCACTTACCTCCACTGGGCAAAGATATGCTGAACGGAGATATCCACGGATTGACTGTGTGCCAGAGTCAACCCACCAAACTACTGGTCACGACGCCGGACGGCATTTGGGCGAGCACGACCGAAGGAGAAAACTGGTCGTTACATGGCTTTCCGAAATTCTTCGAGAGAGATCAGATTTCCTATTGTCGCGGCGTGGCGGTCAAACAAAACAACCCAGATATCATTTTCGTTGCCAACGGTGATTTCATTCCTGGTCGCACCGGATCGATCCAACGCTCCAAGGATGGTGGGAAAACCTGGCAAGCTGCGCCGTTGCCGGTCGAACCTAATTCGACCATCTATTGGTTTGCTACACATCCAGCTGATCCCGACGTGATCGTGGCGAATAGCCTCAATGGCTATATCTACACCAGCGTAGATGGCGGCGACTCCTGGAAGAAAGTGAAGCAAGAGTTTGGCGAAGTTCGTGCGGTTGCGTGGGTACCGAATTAACGGAACGTGAGCCAAAGATTGGCCTGAATACAATAAGACGCGAGTGTGGCGAGCACCACGGAGCAATCTCGACGGTAGTGGTTTGAGGTTCAGGGATTGCTCCTCCAGGAAGACGAAAAGTTCATTTCTAGTACCGTGTCTCGCCAGTTCATGAGCGGTGAAATCGTAGGGCGTGTACCACGCGCCAGTCAGTTGGCGCGCTGCGCACGCCCTACAACTCCCTACAACTGCTCACGAAGTTATGAGATACGATACTAGGATTTGCCCGTCACGTGCATAATAGTCAGGGCACGTGCCCTAATGCAGAATATCACCGCCACAGAAAGGACATCGCCGTATGAAATTCCATTGGTTCAATCTCATGCCGTGGCCCTTCTTGCCGGACGATTTTACCCAGAAACATCGGAGCGTATGGGTTGATGTCGACTCGCGCCTTTTCGACCCGGTCAAAGCCAACCGCATTTATAACGACTACCTCGATTTACTTGAACTCGCTGAAGATTCTGGCTACGACGGATTGGGGATCAATGAGCATCACCAGAATGCCTACGGCCTGATGCCCTCACCGCAGTTGATGGCCGCGACGCTATCGCGACGCACGCATCGCGCTTCCATTCTGCTGCTTGGCCAGTCGCTTGCCTTGTATGATCCGCCCACTCGTGTAGCCGAGGAAATGGCGATGCTTGACTGCATCTCCGGCGGACGCCTGATTGCGGGCTTTCCGGTTGGCAGTTCAATGGACGACAACTATGCCTGCGGGCTCAACCCGGCAACCCTGCGTGAAAAATACCACGAGGCACATGATCTGATCCGCCGTGCCTGGTCTGATCCTGACGTCTTCGTCTGGAATGGCAAACACTACAAGCAGCGCTACGTGAATCTCTGGCCACGACCCATTCAAAGCCCGCCGCCGATCTGGATCCCTGGGGGTGGATCGTTGGAGACCTGGGACTTCTGCGCCGCCCAACACTATAACTATAGCTATTTATCTTTCTCTGGGTACGTGCGTGGTGCGCAGCTCATGCAAGGCTTTTGGCAGCGTATGGAAGAGTTGGGTCAGGACTTCAATCCCTATCAAGCCGCGTTTGCCCAACAGATTTGTATCGCCGAGACGGAGGCGGAAGCCAAGCGCTTATATGAAAAACATGCGCGCTATTTCTTCTCACGCTGTCTGCACATTCATCCGGGCTTTGCCGATGCGCCCGGTTACCGCACAGAACCCACGCTCCGCGCTGGTCTCGCGTCGCAAATGGCAGGGCAGTCGTCCGCTCTCAATCAGGCGGCTTCCTTATCGTGGGAAGAGATGGTGAAGAACGGCTTTATCGTGGCTGGCAACCCAGACCACGTCGCCGAACAAATCCACCAAGTCGCCACCTCGCTCAAGGTCGGTCACTTAGTGTGTTTGCTCCACTTTGGCGATATGCCCAATGAGCTGTGTCAGTACTCGACGAAGTTGTTTGCCGAAAAGGTGATGCCGCAGATGAAAGGTATCTGGAAAGACTACCAGGATCACTGGTCGCCAAAACCGATGCCGTCACAAGACCGAGCTGTGCCGCGCCAAGTTACACTGCCAGTGCACACCAACACGACGCAGATGAAGGAGGCAAGCTGATGGATATGCACAAAATCCAAGTCGGCCCTGACGCCCGCGAGGTGTATTACTACCGCGTTGGGCGTGGGACTCCACTGTTGTACTTACACCACATGCTTGGGTTAGCCGGCTTCGAACCAGCCCTCGAACTGCTGGCCAAGTCCTACGACGTTATCGCTCCGTACGCGCCAGGCTGGGGACCAGCCAAGGATCAGCTTCCTGACTTCGATGCCGGGCCGCTTGATCTGCTCCTACACCAGTGTGACATCCTTGACGCGTTCGGACTGACCTCTGCCCATGTCGTTGGTGTGAGTATCGGCGCGTGGATGGCTGCCGAGCTTGCGGCTATTGTTCCACAGCGCGTGCAACGCCTGGTCTTGGTCAATCCCGTCGGGTTGTGGCTGGACGAGGTCGGTGGCGAGGACCCGTTCGCGCAGCACCCAGGCATGCCGTCTGCGATCTTGTTCGCCGATCCAGAGGGACGGCAGAAACATCTGTTCACCGGGCGTGACAAAATGGACGCACTTGTCGAGGAGTTGCTGAACCTGCGCGCGAGTGCAAAATTTCTGTGGCCGATTCCGGATACCGGCATCAAGCGGCGTATGGCCCGGATCAAAGCTCCGACACTGGTTGTGACGAGCGACAAGGATGTGATTGTCCCACCAGGCTACGGTCCTGCCTGGCAAGCGAATATCAAGGGGTCGCGACTCGCAACGTTGCGCAATGCCGGTCACGTCGCCGAACTCGACCAGCCAGCCGAGTTTGCACGAGTGGTTAGCGGGTTCCTGGGACACGACACGATGGCCAAAGTCGCGTGAGAGGGATGCACCAACGTTCCCACCGGGGTGCAGGGTAAGTGCTGCCTCAAGCAGAGTGACGCTGCTCGGCCACTCGTTGCATCACGGTGTGCGCAATGACAGAACACCTGTCATTGCGCACACCGCCATTAATCAAAGCGACGGGAAGGACTTACTGTCTACCGTCTATAACTCGCAGTTACGAAGGTTTACCCTAGCGTCCATGACGTAACAAACGCCCTGGCGTTGCACCGGTGCATTTGCCATCACGGAAGGTTTCCTCGCCGTTGACGATAATCGAGTGGTAGCCTTTGGCGCGTTGGATGCGACGCCATTCACCGCCCGGGAAGTCGTGCACGACCTCACCAATCCAGTCAGGTTCGATGCCCAGGCCATTGAGATCATAAACAACAACATCAGCAGCCCAGCCAGGCTTCAACACGCCGCGATCCTGGAACCCCGCCGCCTTCGCAGGTAGGGCGGACATACGATAATGGGCCTCTTCGAGCGTAATGCGTTGCTCGTCACGCACCAACCAGCTGAGGAAGTCCGTAGTAAACGCGCCACCTGTGAAGAACTTGGTGTGGGCTCCGCCATCGGACACGCCAGGGAAGGTGTAGTCTGAATCATTGATCATCTCGGCCATGAACTCGCCATTGAATCCTTTGTTCGGACCAAGGAATTCGACGCCAAGTTCGCTGGCAATCGACAGATCGAGCATGACATCGATCGGCGTCTTGTTCTCTTCTTGGGCGATCTGACCAAGTGACTTGCCCACATATTTTTCTAGCGCTGGTTTGCCACCATCGCTCTGCACGATCAACGTAGGAATCGCGCCGCCGACACCGGCTTGAATGACTTGCAGACGGCGATCTGCTTCCTCGGCCTCGCGCTTTACCGCTTCGCGCAATGCCGGGTTTTGCATCTTCGCCAGTTTTTCTTTCTTGGTACCAGTGGTGAGTTCACGCCATGCCGGGCTGGCATCGTACAGGTTCCAGTGTTCGAGCGTGAAGGCGAACCCAGTGCGGACAGTTCCGGTCTGACCATAAATCGGCAGGCCTTTGGCTCGTACCCGCTCCAGCCATTGCAAGCTGCGACGGTGTACCTTGGGATCTTTGCGTGCGGGAACAATCGCATTGTGCAGAATCGGGCGTTGCGCAACTGCGGCTAATCTTTCCAGGAAGGCGAGGTCTTTCTTAATTTCACCAGCGGCTTGGGTGATCTGAATGAATCCGTCTCCACGACGACGCAACACTTCACCAAGATTGAGGATATCCTGATCGGACATGGTGTCAGTCACCATCGGTGAGCCATCGTAGTCAGCCTGCACGGAATTCGGGCCTAAGCGTTGAATGGAGAAGCCACACAGGCCGGCTTCCATCCCTTCATTGAGGAGTCGCTGCATTTCCTTCCGTTCTGCTTCGCTCGCAGGGCGTGACTTCGCAGCTTCGAGGCCCATCACGTACGTCATTAACGATGCCGTTGGCATGTATTGAATGCAGTTTACCCCTTTGGTGGTGCGGTCCAGCGAATCAAGATATTGCGGAATGGTTTCCCAATCCCAGTGCATGCCAACTTTCATCGCATCATAAGGAATCGCTTCCGTACGGGTCATGGTCAGCATCGAGCGTTCGCGGAAGTCCGGTTTTACTGGTGCGAAACCAAACCCGCAGTTACCTAACACCACTGACGTAACACCATGCCATCCAGAGATTGTGCAATAGGGGTCCCAGCGAATCTGGGCATCATAATGGGTGTGGAGATCAATAAATCCCGGCGCAACGATCAAACCACCCGCGTCAATTGTCCTTTTGGCGGTCCCTTCGGCCTTACCACCGACCTGGGCGATTTTACCATCTTTAATCCAAACATCCGCTTGCCGGCGCGGTGCACGCGTTCCGTCGACGACCGTACCGCCCTTAATGTGAAGATCGTACTCTGCCATCTTTGGTTCCCTCCTTGGTCTGTTTCTTACACGGTTAGGACCATTTTACACAGTTTGCTTTTCCGCCAATCTTCTAGCCGCTGTCTGTAGAATATAGCCTAGAGTCCCCTAGAGCGTCTACAGTTTCTCCAGCGCCTGGCCGCAATCACTGCTACGCATTGAGCCTGGCAATGACCTTGATTTCCACGAGTCCACCAGGGAAAGCGAGTTCGGTGATGCCAATCGCGGTCCATGAAGGGTAGGGGGCGTTCATGTACTTATCCTTTACCTTCATGAAAGCGGCCAGATTCTTTTGCAGACCGACGTGAAACGTGGTCATTTCAATGACTTCATCAAACGTCACGCCTGCGGTGGTCAACACCGACTTCAATGACTCAAATGCGTGGGTGAACTGTGTTTCTGGATCTGCGGCGGGCTTGCCGCCAGGGCCAACTCCGATGACACCAGAGCAGTACAAGCGATTGCCATCTTTCACTGCCGGTGCGAAATGAAACTGTTCATAATAATGTTCCTGACCTTTGGGGATGACGACTTCTTTCTTGCTCATGACTTATCCTCCTTTGCTGCTGCCTGAATTGACCGTGAGCGTTGTGTGTTACACGGGGCTCGTATACTTACTTTCCTGTTCCAACCACCAGTCAATGCCAACTTTCTTGAAAATATCCATAGGACTGAGAATACGTTCGCCCGATGAATCAGTTCCTCGTTCGCGTAACCCTTTCAGAGCGTCTTCGATAGCTAATGTTGCTGCCATCAGGCCTACCACCGGGAAAATGACGATCTTATATCCGAGCTTTTCCAGTTCAGTCACTGTCAGCGGTGGGGTTTTGCCTCCGGGTACCTGGTTGCTCAAGAGCGGCGCTTTGATAGCGCGCGCAACCCGTTCGATCTCTTCGCGACTCTGTGGGGCTTCGACAAAGATGACATCAGCGCCTGCTTCGCGATACCGCAGCCCACGTTCAATCGCGTCATCAAGACCATTCACCGCCCGTGCATCCGTCCGTGCAATGATGACAAAATCCGGGTCGCGGCGATTTTCCGCGGCGGCACGAATTTTCTCGGCGAACTCGTGCATGGGAATGACAGCTTTACCTGCAATATGACCACATTTCTTGGGAAAGACCTGGTCTTCGAGGTGCATGCCAGCAACCCCGGCCCGTTCATACTCACGTACTGTGCGGATCACATTCAGTGCATTACCGTAACCAGTATCTGCGTCGGCGATCAACGGAAGGGCCACGCAACTGGCGATTCGTCCAGCGTGGGTTGCCATCTCTGTCTGCGTCACAAGGCCGACATCGGCATGTCCGATGGCTGACGCTGCCGTACCAGCGCCGGTCATGTACACCGCCCGAAACCCATGCCGTTCAATCAAGCGAGCTGAGAGACCATCATATGCTCCCGGAGCGACGATTGTCCCCGGTTCATTCAACATCTGTCGCAGCTGAGTCGTAGCACGCACGATCGTTATCCTCCTCTACTCTATTCCGTGACTACTGTAATGCAGAAAACGGCGGCGAACTATCCCACCTTTGCTCATGGTGATACACACTTTCAGGCAAGGGAGCAAACCCGGAGCGACCTGTCGCGTCAGGTAATGTGGAAGTACCGAGAACGTTCGCTTCACTATGGAGGCATTATGGAACTGCCAAAACACGGAGTATTAGGCTTTTTCGATACATTACGTGGTCCCGAGGTTGGACCATTCGCACGCAAGGTGGAGCAGTTGGGCTACGACGCGTTATGGGTGCCCGAGGTCATGGGACGCGAAATCTTTTCGCTGTCGACCTACGTCCTGAGCCAAACCGAGCGTGTAGTTGTCGGGACTGGCGTTGCGATCGCATATAGCTACGAACCGATTGCGGCGATGGGTGCCGCGCGGGCCATGAGTGAATTCTTCGGCAACCGCTTCATCTTTGGACTTGGGGTGAGCAACAAGACATACAACGCGCGACGTGGCATTGGCTACGAGAAGCCCGTTGCGTTCATGCGTGACTACATCGCAAAGATGAAAGCCGCGCCTTACAACGCGCCCACGCCAAAGGAAGAGCCGCCTATCGTCATTGCGGCAATGATGCCGAAGATGCTGGAGTTAGCAGCTACAGAGACACACGGCACGCTGACGTATTTTACAACTACTGAACAAGTTGCTGGCTACCGTAAGGCGCTCGGTCCCAAGCCCTGGCTCGCTGCGGTACAACTTGTGATGATGGAAAGCGATGCCGCGAAGGCGCGTGCTGGCGCCCGTCGCTATATGCAGATCTATCTGGCAATCGAACACTATCTGCAGCGGTTGCGTAAATTGGGTTTCGCCGAGCAAGATTTCGCCAACGGAGGCAGTGACCGTTTGATTGATGCAATCATTGCCTGGGGCAATGAAGGGCAAATTCGCGAACGGATCGATGCGCAATTTCGCGTCGGCGCGAATCATGTCTGTATCGTGCCTCTGCGATCGGATGGCGGGCTCGGTGCCGATGAGCGCTGCCTGGTGGCACTTGCGCCACGTTAATTCAACTTCAACGTCGGGCGACTACAGCGGAGAAACTCGATGGGCAAGGTCGTTCGTCCATCGCGTGCCAGGTCAGCCAGTATCTCGCCTAAAACGCTCGCAAATTTGAATCCATGCCCGGAAAGGCCGGCGACAAACGCTACCTGTGGATATTGTGGATGACGATCGACGACAAAATGTGAATCTGCACTCATGGTGTACATGCACACAACGTGCTTCCGTAACGTGCGCGATACGCCAGGCAGATACTGCGCAAGAAAATCTTCCACTTGCCGACGGTCGTGCGGGTTGATGCTGCGATCCACGTTCAACGGCTCGTCGATAACCTGGCCGCCGGAGTGTTCAGCGACTTTCAAGCCCCACTCGTCACTCTGGGGAAAACCGTAGAACGCGCCGGTCGGGGTCTCGTAGAGAAAAGCTGGGCACCGCTGATCCGCGTGATAGACAGACGGTGCATCATACCAGAATAACGACTTACGACGGATCTCAAAGCGGAGGCCAACGTCGGCAAGGAACCGCGGTGCCCACGCACCAGGTGTGATAATCAAACGGGCAGCAGTGTAGTGACCTTTGTCTGTTGCTACGACAACGCCGTTGCCTTCCGGCTTCCAGGTTAACACTGTTTCATCACTATGCAGGGTTGCTCCACGTTTTTGCGCTGCGCTGGTGTCACTGCGCACGCACGTTTCCACAGCAAGGTATCCAGCCTTTTGTTCAAAGACTGCACGCATGGTCTCAGGCAGTTGAAAACCCGGAAAGCGCCGAGCAAACTCACCTGGCGAGAGAGATTGGACCTGCAGACTGTGCTCTTGGGCGCTACGCAACACACCAGGGACGACCTCGCCATCTGGTGGACCGATCTCAACCAACCCAACTTCTCTGTACAACTGTTGGCCGCAAGCGTTTTCAAGATCGGCCCACAACGTATAGGCGCGACGGAGTAGGGGAACATAATCTGGATGTTCAAAATAGGCCAAACGGATAATGCGGGTATCACCGTGTGAACTGCCGCGATCATGCCCTGGTGGAAACCGGTCTAGTCCGAGGACGCGTGTGCCACGCTCCGCGAGATAGTACAGCGCCGCGCTTCCGACACCTCCAGTGCCAATGACGACGCAATCGTAGGAATTCATTGCCATATTCTGGCTTGTCTGTGCTGAACGCACAAGCGCTCAGTAGCGGCACTAGAAATGTTCGTCACGTATGACTTCAACATCGGACGTATAGATGATGCCCGCATAGTGTTGCAGCAGCGGCTGAGACTCTTCGACAATGCGTGTCGCAATTTCCTCGCTCGCAATCACAATGATAAGCACGTTGCGGAAAATATCGAACAAATCTCCGACCCCACGTACGCCGCGATTGCCTTTGCCTGAGGCATTCGGCACGACGGTATAGCCTTTTGCACCGACGCGTTCGCACATTTTCAGCAGTTGCGGGGCGCATGCTGAGTCGACGATCATTTCAACCTTCTTTTTCCGATGCATCTGCATACTGGCCGATTCTTTACGATTTCACCAGCAGTTGTGCAAGAGTGAAGCACAAGGGAATTCCTAGCATCACGTTAAACGGAAAGGTTACTCCCAATGACAACGTCACATAAATCGAAGGATTCGCTTGCGGCAAGGCCTGACGCATGGCTGCTGGTACGGCGATGTACGAAGCACTCGCGGTGAGAATACCAAGGAGCGTAGTACTCCCGACACCTAAACCGAGCCCGTCCCCGATAAGAAGACCGATAAGCCCACCAAGTAGGGGCATATACACACCGAAGGCAAACAATGACCATCCGAGCGCACGAAAATCACCGAGCCGCTGGGCTGTGAGCAGGCCCATGTCGAGTAAGAACAGGCACAGAATTCCCTTGAACGGATCGACCAAAAACGGCTTGACTGCCTCCATCCCCTTTTCACCGGTTATCCAGCCGATCGCCAAACTCCCGATCAGCAGCAATACTGTGCCACTGACCAGCACTTCGTGGAGTATCACCTTGTAGTCTAAGGATGGCATGTTGCTGTCCTGCGCCCCCCGCAGAGCGCGCTGTCCAAGCAGAAGGTACCCTTCCGGCAAAGCTGGTTGACTTTCGTATGTCTCGTTTATTTGGATGCTCGGTGACGAGTACGGGTGCAAGTGTCCCGGAGTAGGTGTGGACTTCACGGACGGCGGTGGGATCTGCTATAAG